>NZ_SPHM01000032.1:0-44535 GCF_005844125.1 Pseudoflavonifractor sp. BSD2780061688st1 E11 | reverse complement strand
TGAACTTTGATAATCGAATACCTGCCAGATATTGAATTTTCAAGGTGCATAGGCAAAATCTATGTGCGAAGTTTGAGATGATAATAAAAATCTCGTCAATTTCATTTAAGACAATTGATGATTTCTTGGAATTCTATGTTCCATCAAAGAAAATGCGATATTTATTATTTCAAAACCAATGGATAAAGATTGATGGAAATTATATTCGCAGAAACCAGTTGTTAGTTGGAGAAAATCTTGAAATAAAAATTTATCCATCATATATTGATATAATACCTAATGACCAAGCGGAATGTGGAATTGAGATTATATATGAAGATCCGTTTCTTGTCATTGTCAACAAGCCCTCAGGGATATTAGTACATGATGATGGAGGTACGAAAATCAATTTACAAAAGATGTTAGATTCTTATTATAAAAAAAAATGAACTTGAAATATGGATTGAAAAAATAAAAGTAGGGTTACAAAGTATTCTGTTGGATTTAGATGCTACGATTATTAAGCAGGATACTATTTCAAGATTTGGAATAGTGATATACATTCAAAGTACTCAGTACGGAAAATGCTATTTGAAATTTGTTCCCCAAATACTTGAGCGTTATAATAATGAAAAAAAAATATATCATACTTTACATAAGAGCATTATGTGTGAATTGGTGAAATGCTATGATGAGTTCAATTGTTTAGTGTTGATTAATTGTGGAAACGAAGTATCAGAGTGGGATATTTCAAAGGAGGAAATAAAAAAATTTTTTACAAAAGTATATAATAATAGAATTATTTCTTCCAATGATAGTTTTTTTCATTCTTATGAAAGAATATTAATGGGAAAATTGTATAATTTAGAAAGTGTTTCTCCCCAAATTGCCCTTTATGTTAAAAAAGCAATAGAGTTATATAAAAAAAATTTCTCTAATAGCACAAAATACATTATTCAT
Organism: Pseudoflavonifractor sp. BSD2780061688st1 E11; assembly: GCF_005844125.1. Taxonomy (NCBI): domain Bacteria; kingdom Bacillati; phylum Bacillota; class Clostridia; order Eubacteriales; family Oscillospiraceae; genus Pseudoflavonifractor; species Pseudoflavonifractor sp. BSD2780061688st1 E11. The sequence continues at coordinate 43,596 of NZ_SPHM01000032.1, read as the reverse complement.
GGTGATATGCATCGACATAACCTCCTGGTATTAAATAATACTATTAAGGCTATAGACCCTATTGGATATATTGCTCCATACGAAATAGAATATGCAAGATACATTGGGACAGAACTAGAATTGCTGGTTGATTCGTGCTGCGAAGAATATGTTCACTCAAAGTGGCAAGACATGTTGTCTTTTTTCGGTAAACTGAGTCCGTTAATCTATGACGCGTTGTTTATTGATGTTGTTTTCCGCATGCACAATGCAACATTTGAGTGTGATGATGACAAACTTGTAAATAGATGGCTTAAAGTTTTATTTTGTATTGAAAATAGCTATACATAATTTTATAAAATACTTGACATTCTAAACTAAACATAGTATAGAAGCAAACGAAAATCAGAAAATCGTGAACTTTTTTCGTTATTAAAAAATGTAGTTATAGGATATACAGGCATATAAGAAATTCTAAAGAGATAATCTGAAATTTATTAAATCATTCTATAGAAAATTTTGATACTACATTGTATAATTAGCCTTTTTCGCTTGGAGATATGAGGAAATTAATTTTTAATTTCTTCTAAAATCTGAAGAAAGGGGTTTCTATTATGGGTTTCGCGAGAAAAGATGTCGAATCAACAAAGCAGTGCGAAAAGAAGTTTGTGAGATATCAGGAAGGCGCTGAAAAATACAGTCTTGGATTGACAAAATTCCAGGCATTAGCAAAAGAGGCTAAGGCGACATATAAAATTGATAAAGTTGTCTTAGTGAACTGTGAGATCTTTGAAAAGTATCTTGAAACATTTAGAGAATATTAATTATTTAAAGTGCGAAAAAGGACTCAGATAAGATTGCTGCCTGTTGACATTTTGTCATACAAAAAGTATAATGTGAATCATAGGAGGTATGAATGTAGCTATGACTAAGATGGGAAGACCAAAGTCTGAAAACACTAAGAAGAAAGTTTTGAGTATTCGTGTGTCTGACCAGTTATATTCGCAGCTGCTTGCATACGCCGAAAAACATAATATGACCACTACAGATGTTGTTTTACGTGGAGTGGAGGCTTTTATCTCTAAGCAGGAATAATCAGTGAGTCCTTCTTTCATATCGGGAGGAGGAAAACAACATGGCAAAGACAAGAAAAGATCTGCGGGGAAGGTCGTTAAGAAAAGGAGAGGTGCAAAGAGCGTCGGATAAGCGGTATATGTATACTTATACGGATCCGCTTGGCAGACGAAAATTTATTTACGCAAATGATCTTACACAATTAAGAGAAAAGGAAGAAAAACTGTTAAAGGATCAGTTGGACGGATTGGATATATATGTGGCCGGAAAGGCTACTCTGAATGAAACCTTTGATCGTTATATCTCTACTAAATACAATTTGAGAGAGTCTACAAGAAGTTCCTATTTATATACTTATGATCACTATGTGAGGGAGACTTTTGGGCTGAAAAGAATTGCAGAGATAAAATATTCTGATGTTTTACAGTTTTATTATCACCTTCTTAATCAGCAGGGTATTTCATTAGGAACGCTTGATTCAGTGCATTGTCTGCTTCATCCTACATTTCAGTTGGCGGTAAGGGATGAAATTATCCGCAAAAATCCTACTGATGGTGTAATGAAAGAAATAAGCAGAGAATCAGGGAAAAACAGAGGCGTCAGGCATGCGTTGACCATTGAACAGCAGAGATGTTTTATGGAGTATATTGCCAACCATCCGATTTATTATCACTGGTGGCCTATGTTTACTATTTTATTGGGAACAGGCTGCAGGATCGGGGAAGCGCTTGGATTACGCTGGCAGGATCTTGACTTTGAAAATCGGGTAATCAGTATTAATCACAGCTTGGTATATTACCCTGCGAATGGAAGTAATAAATGTGTTTTAAGGGTTTCACTTCCGAAAACAGATGCTGGCATCAGAACTATACCGATGTTGGATATCGTAAAAGACGCTTTTGAAATGCTCTATGAAGAACAAAAGGAAAACGGATTTAATGAGACAGAGATTGATGGAATGTCGGGCTTTATTTTCTGTAACCGCTTTGGTTCAGTGCCAAATCCGCAGACAGTCAATCACACAATAAAACGTATTGCCAACAACTATAATGCTGATGAAGTGGTGCGGGCAAAAAAAGAGCACAGGGATCCGATTATTCTACCTAATTTTTCATGCCATCATTTGCGGCACACTTTTTGTACCAGACTTTGCGAGAACGAAACAAATTTAAAAGTTATCCAGTCCATTATGGGTCACAAGAATATTGAGACTACATTGGACATCTACGCTGAAGCAACAGAAAAGAAGAAACAAGAATCATTCGAGAATTTGGCAGCCAAATTAGATATCTTTTGAGAAGGGCTTACAAATTCGCGGAGTACAACAAAATTTTGAAAAGACAACAAATTGACAACAAAATGAATTGAATAATGAATTATAACGAAGGACTGTGAATAATATATTTATTCAGTTGCAAGCCGGAATAAGGGATAATAAGTGATCACGAAGAGATCATAAAATATTTCCCGACAATGAAAGCACAGGGCGCAGCAAAGAATGAGGCGCACAATGCAGCTCAGACAGCAGGAAAAGCGGCAGAGTCAGCAGCAGAAGCAGCACCGGCAGCGGCAGAGACTGCACCGGTGAAAGTTGATATCGATTTCTCCAACGTGGAAGTAGAGCCGTTATTTGAAGATATGGTTGATTTTGAAACATTCAGCAAATCCGACTTCCGTGCAGTAAAAGTCAAAGAGTGTGAAGCAGTGCCGAAGAGCAAGAAGCTTCTGAAGTTCGTTCTCGATGACGGCAGCGGGGAAGACCGCGTGATCTTAAGCGGTATCCATGATTACTATGAGCCGGAAGAGCTGGTAGGAAAGACACTGATTGCGATTGTCAACCTGCCTCCGAGAAAGATGATGGGAATTGATTCCTGCGGTATGATCATTTCAGCAACTCACCTTGTAGAGGGAAGAGAAGGACTGAATGTACTGATCGTAGACGATAAGATTCCGGCAGGAGCAAAGCTTTACTAAGAGCGAATAGAATAAAAGATAAAACACAGCCATGATGGTACTGACAGAGAACCGTCATGGCTGTTTGTGTTATCTGTGTCACGGGATTTTGAACCAACTAAGCAAAAAAGCCTGTCGAAACAGAACAAAACCAAGTATAATATAAGTAGTTGTTAGAGAAGGTTTGTCAGAGCCTATGAGAATTTAAGGAGAGAAGGTGTTGATATGCCGACAGTAACAAGTGATTTGGTAAAGCAGTATGTGGAACTGCTCAGTAAAATATATGGAGAGCATTTAAAAACGGTTATTTTATATGGTTCTTATGCGAGAGGAGATTATACGGAAAATTCGGATATTGATATTATGGTGCTTCTGGATTTGAGTGATATGGACATAAAAAAATACCGCCATGAATTGTCGGGTATGACCTATGATTTTAACATGGATTATGATCTGGATATCAAGCCGATAGTCAAGAATAAGGAGCATTTTAATAAGTGGGTGGACGTATATCCGTTTTACACAAATATAGAAAGGGAGGGGGTAAAACTGTTTGATGCAGCATAACGAAAAGGGATCGCAACGGGATCTGGTTCTGTATCGCATTGAAACTGCAAAGAGTGATGTAAAATCGGCCAAAATACTTCTGGAAGCGGGAGAATACCGAGGAGCGAACAACAGGGCCTACTACGGAATTTATCATACTATCTCAGCAATACATGCACTTGATGGCAATGCTTACAAGAGACATAAGGACGCTCTTGCAAATTTTAATAAGAATTATATAAAGACAGAAATCTTTCCAAGAACTTTAGGAAGAAGAATTGCTTAGGCGGAGGAAATCCGACATGCGAGCGATTATGATGATTTCTATCTTGCAACGAGAGAAGAGGCAGAAGAGCAGATTGCCACAGCGATAGAGTTAATTGAGAAAGTAGAGGAATATGTGGGAAGCAAAATCTAAGAATAGTTTTGCGCTGATTCTGTCTAAGAGATAAAAAAGTAGCCATGATGGTACTGCCAGAGAACCGTCATGGCTGTTTGTGTATAAGGATGAGAGAAGAGGGGAGTACAAATGAGAAAAATACGAAGGCTGTTGTTTGGTGAAGCTGTTTTTACAGAAGAATATGCTTCATACCTGACTTTGCTTACACAGGTCGTAATCCGGAAATACCACGGCAGGAAAATAGGCCACCTGTGGACAAAGATCATCTACAAAAGCTTTTCCGTCCTGATAGCCTTGTCCTTTCTGGGAACTCTAGGATACGGTATGAGCAGGGCAACGCCTGCAGAAACGAAAGTCCAGGAAGTGTCAACAGAAATTTATGGTGACAGAGGATGGGATGAGAACCGACGTATGCTGAGCATGTGGCAGGGGGATGTCTATATTACCCTGGATAATCAGGAGAAAAAGGAACTGTGGCAGGATCTTGTTGATCTGGAAAGCCGGTACTGGGGAATTGAGCCGCCAACGGTGGAGGTGGAGCAGTATGAAGCGGAAAGCGAGAGAGATGGATACTACTCCAAAGCAGACCAGATGATCAGCGTTACGAGCAAGGCATGGTACTATTCCAGAGAGAGAATGATTGAGATTCTGCTGCATGAGGTCAATCATGCATACACACAGGCGGTAGCGGACAGTGTGAACTGGGAAGACCAGTATGAGGACGATCATACGCTTCGGATGTACGCCGATGCCTATATTTTCAAAAACGCGTCGGAACATTATACTGCGCCGGAGGAAGATAAAGAGGAGTATTACAATAATGCCCTGGAAGTTGCTGCCCGGGAGTATACGGAGGAGTGGGTCTGGAAATATCTTGAATATATTGACGAGATTCCACGTTCCACGGAGTAAGTCACGGGATAATTTGCGCATCTGGATGTAAAAGATGTTATTTTTTTATCAATTCTTTTCATTCTCTATTGACAAAATTATAACATTGTTGTACATTTAATTTAACGATTAGACTAAAGTTCAAACTGAGGTTCAAAGAGGGAGAACTGACAGGAGAGAATCATGAAAAATATCACAAATATACAGAAATTTTCGATTCATGATGGGGACGGGATTCGTACAACTGTATTTTTCAAAGGATGTCCTTTGAAGTGTGTATGGTGCCATAACCCGGAGACCCAGAGGTTTGAAAGAGAGATGGAGCTGGACAGGGAAAAATGCACAGGATGCGGAGCCTGCGCGGCGGCCTGCCCGAATGGTGCGATCCATATGGAGGATCACAAGCCGGTATGGAATTCACTGTCCTGTACATTTTGCGGAAAATGCGCAGATGTTTGTCCGGCGTCCGCAAGAGAAATCGTCGGATATGAGTATACAGTCAAAGAACTGGTTAAAGAACTCATGAAGGATCAGATGTTTTACGAACAGTCCGGCGGAGGAGTTACTTTCTCGGGCGGTGAAGTGATGTCAGTGGACATGGATTTTGTCCTCGCGGCAGCCAAAGAGCTGGACCGTCAGGGAATATCGCTTACCATCGACACATGCGGATATGCTCCTTATGAAAGATTTCAGAAGATTCTTCCTTATGTAGATACATTCCTTTATGATGTGAAGATTATGGATCCGGAGCTTCATAAGAAGTACATCGGAGTTGACAATAAACTGATACTTGAAAATCTGGTCCGCCTTTCTCAGGACGGCGCCAGAATCTATATCCGGATTCCTACCATCAAAGAGGTAAACGGAAACGAACAGAACATGAAAGAAACCATCGCGTTTCTTCAGGAACACGATATCCATCCGGCTCAGATCAATCTGCTGCCTTACCACGATACCGGAAGCGGAAAATACAGAAAGCTGGATATGGAATATAAAGGCACTGACCTGCATGCACCAGACAAAGAAGAGATGGAAGCACTGGCGGCTATATTTATCAATGCAGGATATACGAACACCAAAATAGGAGGTTAGAAAAATGGCAAAACTTCGCGGTATGAATGAAAGAATTCAGAAACTCAGACAGATCAGTGTAACTACTCCGGTTCATATTGACCTGGAAAGAGCAAAAATCGAGACAGACTTTTACAGAGAAAACGATGGAAAATATTCAATTCCGGTTATGAGAGCGATGACTCTGAAAGAATATTTTTCCAAGAAGACATTATATCTTGGAGACGGCGAACTGATCGTTGGTGAAAAAGGAAAAGATCCTCAGGCATCTCCGACATTCCCGGAACTTTGCTGCCACAGTGAAGAGGATATGATCGTCATGAGCGAAAGAGATCTGGTATCCTTCAAGACAACAGAAGAAGACCGGAAGCTTCAGAGAGAAGAGATCATCCCGTACTGGACAGGAAGAAGCATGAGAGAAAAGCTTCTTTCCAAGATGACACCGGAATGGCATGACTGCTATGAAGCAGGTATGTTCACAGAGTTCATGGAGCAGAGAGGACCTGGACATACATGCGGAGGCGAGCAGGTATTCACAACCGGATACATGGATTATAAAGAGAAAATCAAAAAGACAATGGATGCTCTGGATTATATCAATGATCCGGAAGCTCTGGATAAAGCAGAAGAGCTGAAAGCGATGGACATCGCATGCGATGCTGTCATTATTCTTGGAGAGCGTTATCACAAACTTGCTCTTGAAATGGCAGAAAAAGAAGAAAACGAGACAAGAAAGGCAGAGCTGCTTCAGATTGCTGCAAACCTGGAAGTTGTACCGGCACACAAGCCGCAGACATACTGGCAGGCAATCCAGCTGTACTGGTTTACACACCTTGCAGTTACGACAGAACTGAATCCTTGGGATGCTTTCAGCCCGGGAAGACTGGATCAGCATCTGTATCCATATTATCAGAAAGATGTTGCCGACGGTATTCTGGATGATGAGAAAGCAAAAGAGCTTCTGGAATGTCTGTGGGTAAAATTCTACAATCAGCCGGCTCCTGTAAAAGTTGGTATCACACTGAAAGAAAGTGCAACATACACCGATTTCGCAAATATCAACACAGGCGGGGTAACACCGGATGGACGTAACGGTGTCAATGAAGTAAGTTATCTGATCCTTGACTGCATGGATGAGATGAGACTGGTTCAGCCGAACTCCAACGTAACTATCAGCAAGAAGACACCGGCAAAATTCTTAAAGAGAGCATGTGAAATCTCCAGAGAAGGATGGGGACAGCCGGCATTCTATAACACAGAGGCTCAGATTGCAGAGCTCCTTAATGCAGGAAAGAGTCTGCCGGATGCAAGACGCGGTGGATCCTCAGGATGTGTAGAGACCGGAGCATGGGGAAGCGAAGCTTATATCCTGACAGGTTACCTGAACATTCCGAAGATCTTCCAGCTGACACTGTTCAACGGATACGATGAGTACAGCAAAAAGCAGCTTGGTCTTCAGCTTGGATACGCAAAAGACTTCAAGACATTTGACGAATTATGGGCTGCATTTAAGAAACAGCTTGAGTACTTCGTAGATGTTAAGATCCGTGGAAACAATGTTATTGAAAAATTATATGCTGAAAACATGCCGGCACCATGTCTGTCTGTTGTAACAAATGACTGTATCTCCAAGGCAAAAGACTACAATGCAGGTGGAGCAAGATACAACACAAGCTACATTCAGGGTGTAGGTATCGGAACGGTTACTGACTGTGTTGCTGCAATCAAATACAATGTTTACGACAAGAAGAACTTCACCATGGAAGAGCTGATCGAAGCAATGGAACATGACTTCGAAGGATATGATTCCATCTACAAGATGGTTCATGACAACAGCCCGAAATATGGTAATGATGATGATTACGCAGATGATATCATGCAGGACATTTTCGAGCTTTACAGAAGCACCATCACAGGACGTCCGAATATCAGAGGCGGAGAATACCGCATCGATATGCTGCCGACAACCTGTCATGTATACTTCGGAGATGTCATCCTTGCAACTCCGAACGGAAGAAAAGCTCACAAACCGGTATCCGAAGGTATCTCTCCGGAAAAATCCGCAGATACAAACGGACCGACAGCAGTTATTAAATCCTGCTCCAAGATGGATCATCTTGCAACAGGCGGAACACTTCTGAATCAGAAGTTTACACCGGACGTTGTAGCAGGCGAAGAAGGCCTCAATCATATGGCAGACCTGATCCGTTCTTACTTCGCGATGGATGGTCACCATATCCAGTTCAACGTAGTGGATCGCCAGACTCTGATCAATGCACAGAAACATCCGGAGGATTATAAAGATCTGATTGTTCGTGTTGCAGGATACAGTGATTTCTTCCGCAACCTGGATAAACCGCTTCAGGATGAGATCATTAACCGTACAGAGCAGTCTTTCAGCTAAGAGACAGAAGATAAAGTAATCAGGGACACTCTTTGAAAGTGCAGACTTTCAGAGAGTGTCCCTTTTTGTGTTGTATTGAAGAACCGTAAATGCTGTGCTAAGATGGAGAAAAGATCATAAAACCGATCAATCAGGCGGAAAGGAGTGACTGGAATGGCAAAAGGACAGGAGGAACTGCTTCGGCAGTACCGGGAGCTGGACAGGGACTGCGCACTGTTATCCAGATTTCAGCTGGATGAGAGACAGGCGGGAGACAGACTGTTCCTCCCGACAGAAGAGCATATGAAACAGGCATGGAGCAGGTGGGAGGAGTTGAGAGACAGGGCGGATGCTCTGGAGGAGCCGGATAGAGTTTTCTCCATGGTAAAACATCATTTTCAGGATTTTCTGGATTCCCTGGAATATACACTGCGGGATAAGGAAGAGCATCCGGAGGTGGATCACCTGAGAGTGCACTGGGAAATCGAGAATACTTCCCGGCTGAACCGGCATCCGGACGAGGAACGGTGTCAGGGGCTGACGGACTATCTTCGTGAGATCTGTGAGGCAAAGGACAGCGTGCTGGAACTGATTCAGGCAAGGGCAGAAGGAAGCACGGGAGATCTTTCGGAAGAATTCCGGAAAGAGAGCAGAATGGTAGAGATGTACCGGACGGACCTGAAGCGGTTTTTTCCTTCCTTCCAGGACGGACAGATGGAAAGGCTGGAGAAGGCGCTGATGGAGACGGAGACCGTTCTGAAAGAAATGGCGGCTGTCCTTCGGGATGAAGAAGCGCCGGCGTCGGAGACCGTGGAAGAAGACCTGAAGCAGACGATAAAGATGGATGCGGACGCCTACCGGACCATTCTGCAAAAACAGATGGGAGTGTCTTTGGATGAGCTCCTGTCCTGGTATCGGGAAGAGATCGAGAAGACCAGAGCGGAAGTTTTCGAAATTGCCGGGAAACTGGATATTCCGGAACCGGTGCCGGATACAATGGAAGAGGTCAATGATATTTTGTTCAAATACGAAGGCCCTTGCGATACTCCGGAGGAGATGCTGGATCGCGCAAACGAGTATCTGAAACGAACCAGAGCGCTGGCCCATGAGTATGTCCGGCTTCCGGAGGATGAAACGTGTATCTGTTTACCAGTGCCGGAGTGCTGCAAAGATTCCTACCCGTGGGGCGGATATGAAGGCGGAGATTTCAGTATCCGGCCGCTTGTGGGACAGATGTTTCTGAATGTTTACAACTACAAGAATGTAACGGACGGATGGATCCGGATGAATACTCTCCACGAAGCCTATCCGGGGCACCATGTACAGTATGTGAGGGCCGTGGTTGACGAGACGCCGGAGACGGTCAAAATCGGAGCCAAGCTGGTGCCGCTTCTGGAAGGGACCTGCCTTCGGACCGAGCGCGCATTCCAGGATCTCTTCTCGGAAGATCCGTTCTTCCCGCTCTTTGTCGCATACCGGCGGCATCATGCTTCCGTGCGGATCTGTGCGGATCTGATGCTGTTTTATTACGGGGCGTCTCTGGAGGAAGTAATCAGACTGTACGAAACGGAACTCGGATTCGACAGGGTAACGGCAAGAGGCCAGGTAAGGGCACATCAGAACTCGCCCGGGTATTTTACCTGCTATTACTACGGCATGAAAAAAATCTGCGAATGGGAAAAGGAGTACGATTTCTCCAAAAAAGAATTCACCGAGCTTTTGTTCTCCGCGGGATATATCAGCATGGACCGCTTTGAGGAACTGGTGAAGATGACCTCGAAAGAGCGGGAACACTATTTTCACGACTTTTGCAGCCTCCAGCAGGAAAAATAAGTAAAGAGAAAGAAATGCATTTTCGGTTTGGAAAATGTGTTTCTTTTTTTATGCTTCTATAACCAAAATGACTACCAGATAAGATCAGTAAATGATAATTTTGTTTAAAAAGCACAAAAGTGAGCGATGAAAATTGTATACTTATCTGAAAATAGTAATAAATGTCAGGAAAAGATTGACTAAAATATACGGGGGGGATAAAATGAAAGAGCCGTGATAAGAAAAAAAGGTGGTGACCACCGATAAAGTATAGAATTACGAATTGACAGAAAAATAGTAAAGCGAGGGGAGAAAGATGAAAAAAATAATGTTAAAAACCTGCCTGAAAAACGAAAAAGTCAGGACATTTTCTATAGCACTTCTTTTAGCGATAATATTTCTTGTTACTCATTTCAAAGAGAGTACATTGTTAAATATTTCGAATACATTGTTCGTTGTAGCAGCAGTTTATATTGTTGTCGGGGGAACAAGGTATATACGAAATGTTGGGCTGTTCAAAACATTCTCATATATTGCTTATAAAAGACGTTGGAAACAGGGAAATAAACTGGATGGAGAATTGCATCCTATGAGCTTGGCTGATTATACGATTAATGTTGTTATGGATGAGACAAGACAGAAACCAGTTGCCTTTTCCCTGTGCATAGGGTGTGCGTGTACAGCTATATCAGCATTTTTAAGCTTTATAAGTTATCGGTTTTTTTGAACCTTAACCATGAAAAGGGAGGAAATAGAACAGAGAAAGGAGGATAGCTTTGTAATAACTGAATAATGCAAAAATAAAGAATGGGAGGATATGACTCGTATGAAAAAAACACGAATTTTAACAGCCGTTATGTTGACAGCAGCTCTGGGGTTAACTGCCTGTAGTGGGAATGGCGGAACGGAAGAAACTTCAGGTGGTAAAAAGTCAGAGAGTGGAGAAAAAGTTCTAAAAACATATTTTTCAGACACCCCTCAAACCTTAAACCCACATACTACGGCTGACAATTATGAACTTCTTCTTGATATGAGTGCAACATTGTATCGAGAGATCTGGGATGAAGAAGCGGGCGATAAAACGTTTGTTCCGTCATTGGCGGATGGGGATCCTGTTGCAAAGGACGATTCGCATAAAGTCTGGACAATAAAGGTGCAGGATGGATTTACATTTACGGATGGAACGGAAATCAATGCAGAAACTGTTGAATATAGTATCAAAATGTTAAATGATCCCAAGCTTGCTAATCGTAATGTGAATGCAACTAATTTTGAAAATGGAGATGCTTATTTAAAGGGTGAATGTGATTGGGAAGAGGTAGGATTTCAGGCGATAGATGAAAATACAATTGAAGTAACATATGCAGAGAATTATGAACCGGAAAGTGCAAAAGATGTAAAAGATCTTTTCTGTTTTGTAGGAACAGCAGTAGTAAACCCGGAAGTATACGATTCGTGTTTAAACGCTGACAAGACGGAGTGTTCTTATGGATCAAGTTTGGATAAGTTTATGGCATCAGCCTTGTATGAACCGACATCATTGATTCAAGGACAGTATTTGGAATTGACACGGAGAACAGATGGGAAGGCTCCGCTGGAAGATGTATATACACCGGACAAGGTTGAATATCAGGCAATCACTGATGCCAATACAATTGTGCAAATGTTTGAAAAAGGGGAATTGGATGCAGTAGTTGCAAATCAGCCGGCATATGATGAATATGATGGAGCGCGTTATGTATATACCATTGATAACTTTGGATTATTCATTAATTCAGAAACTCCGACATGTGAAGCGTTAAAAGATGTAAATCTTCGTTATGCATTTTACTGGGGTCTTGACAGAGAGTCTGTTGTAAAAGCTGTATTTCCAACAGCATTGCCAAGTGCATATCAGTATGTTCCGTTTTCAACAATGCCGGATCCGGCGGATAAAGATAATAAGACGGTAATGTATCATGAGACAAAAGAGGCTAAAGCGATCCGCATGGATGGTCATGAAGTGACCCAGGAAGGATATGATGCAGATCTGGCAAAAGAGTATTTTGATAAAGCCTACCAGGCTAATGGAGGTCAAAAAATTTCTATTACAGCAATTTATTCAGATAATAATGAAGTAAGTAAAACGTGGGCGGAAGCAATACAGTCAGCATATCAGGAACTGTTTGGAGAGGATAAATTAGAAATCAAACTTCAGGCTACACCAGCTGCAATCATTTATGAAGAAATTGCGCGTGATAAGATGAACTACGATATGTGTCTCAGTTGTGGATGGGCAAATACATATGATGCACCATGGAATAACACGAATTTTGTGTACAGCGGACCATATGTATACAACACACAGTATTGTGTTATTGCAGACGATGAACTTTCAAAACAATGGGATGATCTGTTCTATAAATGCGCGATGTATGATTATAGATGGGATGCCCAGAAAAAACTGGAAGCAACAGCGAAAATGGAAGAAATCCTGTACAATGACTGCAGCTTTATCCCGGCATATTCGCGTGGAAGCCGTTACTTCTTTAGTTCCAAAATCACGCCATTAATGGATGAAGGAGATCCAGAATTGAAATTCTGTCTGATGCAGGCAAAATTTAACTAAAATTACGATACAGATGCCGCCAAAGCATCCTGCTTCTGGCGGCATAAATTAGAAAGAGGGATACTAGATGGTCAAATACATTATACAGAGACTGATTGCGGCTTTTCTGACATTTATTGTCATTCTGATTGTTGTTTTCTTTGTGCTTCATTCCATGCCTGGGGACATTATTGATTTTTCCCCAAAGCTGGATCCGGCCATTCGCGAAATGATCATGGATAAGTATCATTTGAATGATTCGCTGATTGCTCAATTTGGATACACGATGACAGACTATTTGCACTTTGATTTTGGTTACTCGCTTAAAGTGAGACCTGGGGTACCGGTATTTCAGTGTGTGCTGGAACGCCTTCCGGTAACAATACAGCTGAACTATTTTGCGGCATTCTTTATTTTGCCATTCGGACTGCTTTTTGGAATTACAATGGCGATCAAAAAAGATACGATTTACGATCATGTTGTAAGCAGCTTTGTTATTCTTCTCATATCGGTTCCATCCTTTGTGCTCGCAGCACTGATGCAATATTTTCTTGGATACAAACTGGGATGGTTTCCTCTGGTACTGGAGACGGAAGAAAGTTTGACGCTGTCAAAATTCTATTCCATGATTCTGCCGATTCTGGCATTGAGCTTCGGGGGAATAGCAAGTATTGCAAGAACATTGCGGGCAGAACTGGCGGAAGTATTGACAATGGATTTTATGATGCTGGCCAGAGCAAAAGGACTTAATTACAGACAGACGATTTTGCGGCATGCGTTAAGAAATTCATGTGTACCGCTTGCAAGTACCTTTTTATATTTATTTTTGGGAGTGCTTTCCAGTTCGCTTGTAATAGAACAGATTTTTGGAGTTCCTGGACTCAGTAAGACGCTTTTGCAGTCCATCAATGGGAAAGATCACTGGCTGACAATGGGCATTGTTATCTTCTATGTATTGATTGGACTTCTGATGGCGATTCTTGCCGATCTGTCGTATGGCTTTGTGGATCCTCGTATTCGGATGGGAGGTAAAAAGGATGACTGATAGAAAAGTTTATTTGGCAGATGGAGAGCCTTTGAGTGAAGAACTGCTCAATATGGGACCGTCAGAGTTCCAACTGGTAGAAAGAGAAGAAGAAATCAAGGATGTTGAATTTAAAACAGAAGCAGTATCTTATGGAAAAGATGTTTTCCGCAGATTTTTAAGAAGTAAGACGACGGTTGTTGCGGCATGTATAACGTTGTTTATTGTTTTTATGGGAATTGTTGGTCCGTACCTCAGTCCGTACAATTATCTGGAGCAAAATGTAGAGCTTAAAAATATGCCGCCCAGAATTCAGGGGCTGGAAAAGCTCGGAATTTTTGATGGCAGTGAGGTGTTGGAGGTCCAGAAGAGCAGCCTTGCTGAATACGAAGACTGCATTATTAAAAGTCTGGGAACGGTAACAGATAAATCTGCGTTTGGAACAGTGGAGATGGAGCGGATTAAAATTAATATGTACAAGTATAAAGGGGCGGATGACGTATATTACTGGTTCGGATCAGATGCACTGGGACGGGACCTGTTCTCAAGATTATGGCAGGGTACAAGAGTTTCCCTGATCCTGGCTTTCGCAGTTGTAGCAATCAATCTGACGATTGGCCTGATCATAGGTGCCATCTGCGGATACTATGGAGGATGGGTTGATTTGATTATCCAGCGCTTGATGGATGTTATCTGGAACATCCCTGCCCTGCCGCTGACAATTCTTCTGATCATGCTGTTTGGATCTGGGATACTCCCTCTGATGCTTGTATTCTGTCTGACTGGATGGATGGGCATGGCTAACGGGGTACGAATGCAGTTTTATCGCTACAAGAATCAAGAATATGTACTGGCTGCAAGGACAATGGGAGCAAGTGATGCCAGGATCATGGTCCGGCATGTGCTGCCAAATGCTGTAGGAACGATTATTACGCAGTGCGCATTGTCTGTTCCGAATGTCGTTTTCCAGGAAGCGGGACTATCTTATCTGGGACTTGGTGTTCAGGCACCAAACCCGTCGATCGGCATGCTCTTGTCTGATGCTCAGAAAGCGCTTTTGGATTATCCGTTTATGATTGTATCGCCGGGATTTGTGATTGTATTTCTGATGCTGGCGTTTAATCTGTTAGGAAACGGACTTCGGGATGCTTTCAACCCGACACTTAGACAATAATGAAGGATGAGAAATCAGATCAGAAAGGATAGGATATAGCTATGAACGAGGAGAGAGAAAAAGTACTGGAAGTAAAAGATCTGACGGTGTCCTTTCAGACGTATGCCGGGAAGGTACAGGCTGTCAGGAGCAGCAGTTTTGATCTGTATAAAAGGGAAACACTGGCAATAGTAGGAGAATCCGGATCCGGAAAATCGGTTACTGTAAAAACGTTGATGGGGCTTCTGGGAAGGACTGCTGTGATTGAGAAGGGAAGTGCTATGTATAAAGGCATGGACTTGACAAAATTGACAGAAAAACAGTGGGAAAAGATACGCGGCAGAGATATAGCCATGATATTTCAGGATCCACTGTCCTCTCTGAATCCGATAAAAAAAATCGGCAAACAAATTTCGGAAATATTTACAATTCTGCATAAAATGCCAAAGGCAGAGGCGAAGAAGCGGACATTGGAGTTAATGGCAGCAGTAGGAATACCGGAACCGGAGAAACGGTATAATCAGTATCCGTTCCACTTTTCAGGGGGAATGCGTCAGCGAATTGTGATTGCAATTGCACTTGCTTCTAATCCGGATATTTTGATCTGCGATGAACCAACTACTGCACTGGATGTTACTATTCAGGCGCAGGTGCTCGCCCTGATTGGAAATCTGCGAGAGAAGAAGGATGTGTCGACAATATTTATTACACATGACCTTGGGGTTGTCGCCCATGTTGCAGACCGGATTGCCGTTATGTATGCGGGAAAAGTTGTAGAGTACGGTACAGCGGAAGATATCTTCTATGATCCGCTTCATCCGTATACCTGGAGCCTTTTGGCATCCATGCCGGATACGAATCTGAAAGCAGGTGAAGAGTTGAGTGCACTTCACGGGACTCCTCCGAATATGTTGTTCCCTCCGAAGGGAGACGCATTTGCAGAGCGAAATCCATGGGCCGTTGCAATAGATTTTGAAAAGGAACCGCCGATGTTTAAAGTGAGCGATACACATTATGCGGCAACATGGTTGCTTCATCCGAATGCACCGAAAGTAAAACGTCCGGAAGTGCTGGAACGTAGAATCGCAAACAGTATGAGACGGAGGGAGGAACAGGCAAATGGTTAATAAGGAAATAGTGTTGGATGTCCGCCATCTGCAACAGTATTTTTCAAATGGCTTCGGAAAAAATAAAGTGGTTGTAAAAGCGGTGGATGATGTAAGTTTTCAGATTCCAAAAGGCGAGACATTCGGGCTCGTTGGAGAATCTGGATGCGGAAAAACGACAACAGGACGTACAATAATACGATTGTACAAACCGACTGGTGGAGAAATATATTTTAATGGCAGGCTGATTTCCGGAAAACTCAGCCATGAAGACAAAATTGCAGTCCATCAGGGAATTCAGATGATATTTCAGGATCCAATTTCTTCTCTAAATCCTCGTATGACGATTCAGGAGATTATCGGAGAAGGACTTCTGATTAATAAAGTTGTAAAAAATGATGAAGAATTGAGAAAAAGATGTGAAGAAATGATTGAACTTGTTGGATTGACAAAAGACCATTTAAGCCGGTATCCTCACGAATTTTCTGGTGGACAGAGGCAGAGAATCGGTATTGCCAGAGTGCTGGCGTCCAAGCCAAGTCTTGTCATTGCGGATGAGCCGGTTTCTGCTCTGGATGTATCGATTCAGGCACAGGTGCTCAATCTCCTGAATAAACTGAAAAGAGAGCTGGGGTTGACAATACTTTTTATCGCCCATGATCTTTCAGTGGTAAAATACTTTTCTGATTATATTGGAGTAATGAACAAGGGACGTCTTGTGGAAAAGGGGACTCCGGAAGAGATTTATAGTGAGCCAATTCATCCATATACAAAAGCACTTTTGTCGGCAATTCCTGTTCCGGATCCGGCATATGAGAAGTGGAGGGGATATATTACTTATAATCCGAATGTACATGATTATAGAGTAGAAAAACCATCCATGCATCATGTAAGCGGAAGTCATTATGTCTATTTGTCAGATTCAGAAATGGAAAAATATGTAAAATAGAACTGTCTGAGAGGAGAAAAGATGAGAAAAGAAGAATTATTACATTTGTATCGCCAACTTGACAAAGAGTGTGCTCTGCTTTCTAGATATCAGCTGGAAGAGAAGGAAACACAGGAAGCTTTTATTCCAGATAAGGACAATATGAAAAAAATCTGGGAACGGTGGAAGAGTTTATGCAGACGCGTGGCCGAACTGGAGGAACCGGACAGAGTGTTTTCCATGGTGAAGCATCACTTTCAGGATTTTCTGGAGTCTTTGGAATATACGTTTTATGATACAGAAGATCACCCGGAAAGGTATCATCTCACGATCCACTGGGAAATCGAGACAGTATCCCGTCTGAACCGACACACGGATGAAGAACGTTGTGAAGAATTAACGAGAAGTATAAACCAAAGGTGCAGGGTCAAAGAACCGTTTTTAAAACTGATGAAAGAAAAGTATGATACAGCCAGAAGAGAAGAGCTCGCAAGTGATTTTTTAGAAGAAAGCCGGACAGTCGAAAAGTGCCGTATAGATGAAAGAAAATTGTTTCCGACTTTTTCGGAGGGGCAGATAAAATGTCTGGACGAAGCGCTGGGAAATCTTCGGGATGTAATGGAAGAGATGGCAAATGATCTGGCAGAAGATAAGAGGAACGGACCGGAAATCAAAGAAGATGATTTGACGATTACTGTCAAGATGACGGAAGAAGAGTATCGAATTCTTTTAAATAAAAAGTTTGGAGTCTCTTTGGATGAACTGCTGTCCTGGTATCAGGAGGAGATGAATAAAACAAGAAGGAATGTTTTTGACATTGCAGCCGGTCTGGATATTCCGGAACAGGCACCGAAAACCATGCAAGAAGTAAACGATATCTTGATAAAGTATGAGGGACCGTGCAGCAGCGCTGAAGAAATGCTGGACCGTGCGAATGATTATTTAAAGAGGACACGAGCACTGGCGCATGAATATGTAAAACTTCCGGATGATGAAATTTGCCGATGTGTAGAAGTGCCGGAAAGCTGTAAAGAATCCTATCCTTGGGGTGGATATGAAGGAGGGGATTTCAGCATTCGGCCTTTCATAGGCCAGATGTTTTTGAATACATATAATTATCAGAATGTGACGGATGGATGGATCAAATTAAATTCGATTCATGAAGCCTATCCGGGACATCATGTGCAGTATGTTCGTGCTGCAGTAGACGAGACTCCCGAGACAGTCAAAATCGGAGCCAAACTGGTTCCGCTTTTGGAAGGCACATGTCTGAGGAGTGAGAAGGCTTTTCAGTTTATTTACGGAGAAGATCCATTTTTTCCGTTGTTTGTAGCCTATCGGCGCCATCATGCATCCGTAAGAATATGTGCAGATTTGATGCTGTTCTATTTCGGAAAAACACTGGAAGAAGTAGTGGAATTGTATGAAAAAGAACTGGGGTTTGATCGGGGAACAGCAAGAGGGCAGGTCCTTGCACAACAGTATACGCCGGGATATTTTACATGCTATTATTATGGGATGAAAAAGATCTGCGAATGGGAAAAAGAATATGGATTTTCGAAACAAGATTTTACGGAGTTACTCTTTTCGGCTGGATACATCGGTATCAGTCGGTTTGAAGAGCTGGTCAAAATGACAGCAGAAGAAAGAGAACGTTATTTCCACGAGTTTTCAAGCCTTCTTGCGAAAGAAAACAAGGTCTGAGAAAGGAGTGGCGTAATGAAACAGTTTTCGGAGCTTTTATATGAAAGGCCGGATTTTAAGACTGAAAAAGAAGCTGTAAAAAAGTATGCTTCCGATATCATGAATGCCCAGAGCCCTGAGGAGCTTGCGGAGATTTTTCAGAGAGAAGATCAACGAAGCAGACACATGTGGACGATGTATGATTTGGCGTATATTCGCAATACCATTGATACAACGGATTCGTTTTACGAGGGAGAGATGAACGCATTTTACGAGGAAATGGGTGAATTATCGCTTCTGTATCAAAAAGCGGAGTCTTCGATTTTGCAATCGCCATTTAGGAAAGGAATTGAAGAACGATTTGGTGCACTAATACTCCAGCGAATGGAAATGAATCAAAATCTGGTTAGTACTGAAGTTGTAGATGACATGGAATTGGAATCGGGGCTTTGTCAGGAGTACAATCGCCTGGTGGCATCTTGTGTTAGAGAATTTCATGG
The DNA here is from genome assembly GCF_005844125.1 of Pseudoflavonifractor sp. BSD2780061688st1 E11. Classification (NCBI taxonomy): domain Bacteria; kingdom Bacillati; phylum Bacillota; class Clostridia; order Eubacteriales; family Oscillospiraceae; genus Pseudoflavonifractor; species Pseudoflavonifractor sp. BSD2780061688st1 E11. Next base: position 24,506 of record NZ_SPHM01000032.1, on the reverse strand, counting down.
GGAAACATGTAACTTTGCCAAATTGTCCAAATTTATGCAGGATGCGGACAGGAAGGTGCGTAAAGAAGCGTTTCATGTGTGGGCGTCCATGTATGAGAGCATTGCCGGCCGGTTGGATGATATCTACGGCAAAATGATTGAAGTCAGAAGCCGTATTGCAGAACAACTTGGATTTGAAAGCTATATTCCGTATATTTATGCCCGCTTTGGACGGACGGACTATGGACCGGAAGATATCAGTCGCTTTCGGGGATTTATAAGAGAGAAAATAGTACCTCTCTGTGAAAAGCTGTACAGGGAACAGGCGCGGAAACTGGGGCTTGATTCTTTGGAATATTATGATGAATCGCTTAAAAATCCGGAAGGGAATGCAAATCCATGCGGTACAAAAGAGGAGATGCTTAAAAATGCATCGTTGATGTACCATGAACTGTCGAAAGAGACGGGCGAGTTTTTTGACTTTATGATAAAGTACAATATGTTTGATCTGGATAGCAGGCCCGGCAAGCAGCCTGGAGGGTACTGTGCCTTTTTATCAGAAGTTAAATCTCCGTTTATTTTTGCAAATTTTAATGGAACCAGCGCAGATGTAGATGTGTTGACTCATGAGATGGGACATGCATTCGAGGCGTATACAGCAAGCAGAATCTATCCGTTGTCTTCTATGATGTGGGCATCCAATGAGATAAATGAGACTCATTCTATGTCTATGGAATTTCTTACTTATCCTTGGATGGACAAGTTCTTTGGTGACCGGGCGGAAGAGTATCGAAGAAATCACTTGGCACAGGCGCTTGAAGCAATTCCTTTTATGGTGTGTGTGGATGAATTTCAGCACAAAGTATTTGAACATAAGCCGGATGCCATGGGGCGGAGGCGCATATGGCATGAACTGGAACAGGTGTATATGCCGTGGAGAAAGTATGATGGGAATGAATTTTTTGAAAGCGGCGGATACTGGATGCAGAGGCAGCATATTTTTATTAATCCGTTTTATTATGTGGATTATGCTCTGGCACAGATGGGAGCGTTTCAGTTTTATCGAATGATGGATGCGGATCCTGAGAAAGCATGGCAGGAGTACTACAGGCTCTGCCGTTCAGGCGGGAGCCGTGGGTACTTTGAGACAATGGAATATGCAGGAATCAGTAATCCATTTCAACAAAAGACAATTCAAGAGATTGTAGATTTCTTAAAGCCAAAACTCTTTTTATAGAACTCTATTAACACAGGGAACCAGCTATGTCTTGGAGAATTCTGAGACAGGGCTGGTTTCTTGTGTTTGCCTGTTGTGAAAATACACAAAAACCGAAGTCCTAAATTGTGCAAATCATAAAAAAATCAAGAAACGATCATTTAAATGATAAGTGCTCATATAAATCACTTGATTGAATTCAAAAAAAGTAATATACTACATATAAAGGAACAAGAAACAGGCAAAACGAAACAAAATATATGAATGTTTCGAACGAAAAGGAGGGCTTTTATGAGCAAAATCGACGACATCACAAGGGAGAGCTGGATTATGAGTACATTTCCGGAATGGGGTACCTGGCTCAACGAGGAGATTGAGGCAGAAGAGGTAAAACCGGGAACTGTAGCAATGTGGTGGCTTGGATGTACCGGAATGTGGTTCAAAACTCCTGGAAACTGCAACATCACAGTGGATCTGTGGTGTGGAAACGGAAAGAGAACACACGGCGATGGGAAGATGAAGGTCGGACATCAGATGGCAAATATGTGCGGAGCAAGAGCGATGCAGCCGAATCTTCGTGCCGTACCATTTGTAATTGATCCATTTGCGATCAAACAGGTGGATGCAGTGCTGGCAACCCATTACCATCAGGATCATATGAGCGCGGAGTATGCATCCCACGTAATCAAATCCGGCATGACAACCGTCAACGAAAAGGGTGAAGAGATTCCGGTTCCATTCATCGGACCAAAGAAATCCGTAGAACTGTGGCAGAAATGGGGCGTTCCGGCAGACCGCTGCATCACAGTGAAACCGGGAGATACCATTAAAATCAAAGACATCGAGATTGTTGCTCTGGACTCCTTTGACAGAACCTGCCTTGTAACAACGGATTCTACAGGACCGGACAGAGAAGAACTGACAGGAAAATGCCCGACCGACATGGATGAGAAGGCAGTAAACTACCTGATCAAGACACCGGGCGGAAACATCTACCACAGCGGGGATTCTCACTATTCTATCTACTTTGCAAAACACGGAAAAGATTACGACATCGATGTAGCATTTGGATCGTACGGAGAAAACCCGGTCGGAATGCAGGATAAGATGACATCTGTTGATATTCTTCGTATGGCAGAGGCTTTGAGATGTAAAGTTGTGATTCCGATCCACTACGATGTGTGGACCAACTTCATGGCAGACATCAATGAGATCCGCGTGCTTTACAATATGAAGAAAGACCGGCTGGATTACAAATTCCACCCGTTCTTCTGGGAAGTCGGCGGAAAATACGTGTACCCGACAGATAAGGACAAGATGGCATACCACCACAGGAGAGGATTTGAAGACTGCTTCGAAGCACCGCAGAACATTCCGTTCCGTTCCTGTCTGTAATAAGGAGGCAAAGAAGATGTTAAAAGAATTTGTGGAAAAGAAACATTACAAATTTGCCGAAAGCGCAAAAGACTGGAGAGACGCAATCCGTATGAGCTGTGAAGTCCTGGAAGCGGACGGGACGGTAGAGGGAAATTACAAAGAAGACATCATCAAGTGTGTCGAGAAATACGGTCCGTACATTGTAATCATGCCGGGGCTTGCAATGCCTCATTCTCAGGAATTCGCAGAAGGCGTACATAAGACAGAGATTGCCTTTATGAAACTGGAACAGCCGGTAAGTTTCGATCCGGACGATCCGGATAAGGATGCTGTTCTGTTTTTCACACTTGCTTCCTGCAATCCGGACCAGCATCTGGACAATATGTCAAGACTTGCCGAGATGCTTTCCAATGAAGAACTTGTGGAGGAGCTGAAAAAAGCAAAAGGTCCGGAAGATCTTCTGGCACTTGAAGAAAAATACTTATAAAGGAAGAGGGTAATGACGTGGATATTTTAATGAGTATTTGGTCCTATTTTGCGACCAACGTCCTGCAGCAGCCAGCATTCATGATCGGTCTGATCGTAATGATCGGGTATATCCTTCTGAAGAAACCGTGGTATGATGTACTTGCGGGAGTAATCAAGGCGATCGTAGGATATTTGATCCTGACCGTTGGTTCCTCGGGGCTGACAAACAACTTCCGTCCTGTACTTGTAGGACTGAGAGATGTATTTAACATCGATGCGATGGTAATCGACCCGTATTTTGGACAGAATGCGGTTACGGCCGGTGTTGAAGAAGTATTTGGAAAAGGATTCGGCGATGCGATGATTCTTCTTCTGATCGCATTCATCGTAAACATTCTGCTGGTTCGTTTCAGCAAATACACCAAACTGCGTGCACTGTTTACAACCGGACATGTGCAGGTACAGCAGGCTGCAACAGCTTACTGGCTGATCATGTTCGCTCTGCCGGGACTGATTTCCAATAACGTGGCTCTGCTTGTTGTCATGGCAGTCATCCTGGGAGCATACTGGGCAGTCGGCTCAAACCTCCTGATCAAACCTTGTCAGGAAGTTACGGACGGAGCCGGATTTACTCTGGCTCATCAGCAGATGTTTGGTGTGGCGCTGAACTACTGGCTTGCCGAGAAACTGTTCGGAAACAAGAAAAACGGTAAAAAAGTAAAGAAGATCGATGATATTGAGCTCCCGGGCTTCATGTCCATCTTCAACGAAAATATGGTATGTACATCCATCCTGATGCTCGTATTCTTTGGTGCAATCCTCTGCATCCTCGGAAGAGATTATCTGGTAGAGGGCGGATTCATGGAAGAAGGAGCATCCATGGTATTCTACGTAATCCAGACCTGTCTGTACTTTGCCGTATATCTGGCAATTCTGCAGCTTGGTGTCCGTACTTTCGTAACAGAACTGACAGCATCTTTCCAGGGTATCGCAGACAGACTGCTTCCAGGTTCCGTACCGGGTGTTGACTGTGCGGTTATCTTTGGATTCGGTTCCGCAAACGCTGTTCCGCTCGGATTCCTGGCAGGTTTCCTTGGACAGATCATTGCGATTGCACTGCTGATCGTCCTGAAGAGCCCGACACTGGTTATCTGTGGATTCGTACCTGTATTCTTTGATAATGCGACTATCGCGATTTTCGCGAACGAAAGAGGCGGTATCAAAGCTGCTTTGATTCTCCCGTTCATTTCCGGTCTGTGCCAGGTATTTGGTTCGGCCCTGATTGCAGGATGGGTTGGAATGGCAGCTTACGGCGGATATCTCGGTATGTGGGACTGGGCAGTCGTATGGCCGGTGATGACAGTCGTAATGAAGTTCTTAAGCTACGCGGGTGTTGTTGTTGTAGCGGTAGCACTCCTCATTATTCCGCAGCTTGAGTACAGAGCGGATAAGGAAGGATATTTCCTTATTACAGAAGATTATGAAGCGTATAAAGAATTAAAAGCAAAACGTGAGGCAGGGAAATAATCTGCCGGAAAGGAAGGAAAAGAAATGGCAAAAGAGAATATGAGCTTTTTAGTATGTTGTGCAAATGGAGCCGGCTCCAGTCTGATGATGAAAATGACAATGCAGAAAGTACTCGACAAAGTGGGCTTAAAGCCTGGAAAAGTACATCACTGCGCACTGTCCGAAGGAAAGACAGCGGCATCTCAGTATGATGTGGTATTCTGCGCACAGAACTTTGTAAATATGTTCAAAGACGCGGAGAAGAAGGGAACGATCGTAATCGGACTTCGTAATATCATGTCAGCACAGGAAATTGAACAGAAAATGAAAGAACATGGCATTATTGAATAAGTTGACAGCCATTTCGGTATAAGATCAGAGCCGGGTGCTCCGCTCGAAAGGAGCGGGGCACCCGAAAGTTTTTTAGAAACTCCGAAAATTTTCCTGTTCATTTTTAAGATCATTAATCGCAAAAATAATGACAAAAAATCATATACAATGGTATAATTGAAAACAAGCGGAAATCGATATTATAAAAGACAAGGAGGAAAAATGAAACGGGAAAAAGCGTATGTAGATGGACGAAGACAAAAAATACTGGAACTCCTGCAGCATAATCCTCAAATCCGCGTAGATGACCTGGCTGAAAGGCTGAATGTATCGGTGGTTACGATCCGGCGCGATCTAAGATTTCTGGAAGAAGAAAACCTGGTCAAGCGTTTCTACGGGGGCGCAAAGGTCATGAAAGAAGTGACAGAAGAAAAAGATACGATCTCCATGTGCAGAGATCTGATTGCACGGTACGCGGCGACTCTTGTGGAAGATGGAGATACGATCTTTATTAATACAAGCAAGAATGCGCTGAAACTGATTTCTTATGTGGAGAGCAGGAATGTAACCGTAATTACGAACAATGGAAAAGCAATCAATCACGAGGAAGCAGACGGTGTCAGCATTATACTCACAGGAGGAGAACTCCGGTATCCGAAAGAAGCGATGGTAGGAGATTTTGCGATCAGGAACCTTCAGAATATTTTTGCAAAGAAGGCATTTGTCGGCTGCTCCGGAATCAGCGTGAAATCGGGTATGACAACGGAAATCGCCAATGAAGTCAATGTCAACCAGCTGATGATTGAGCATGCGACCCAGGAAGTTTACATTCTGGCGGATCATACGAAGATCGGTCACAGCAGCAGTTTTACAAGCTGTGATATCAGCAAAGTCAAACATCTGATTACGGATGAGTTTGCACCGGAGGAGGAACTGGAACAGATGCGGATGCACGGCGTTCAGGTTCACCAGGTGAGGAGAGATTTCTTTTTAAAATAGCACTCTGATTTTATGCAGATACGGGATCTGATAACAGGAGGTAGCAGAATGAAAGCGTACTCATTGGGTCTTTATGAAAAGGCCATGCCCCCGGAGCTTTCCTGGAGGGAAAAACTGGAAACCGCAAAAGAAGCAGGATACGATTACGTGGAAATCAGTATTGATGAAACGGAAGAGAAAATCAGCCGTCTTGATATGACAGGGGAAGAGCGTTTTGAGATGGTTTCAGCGATGTATGAAACCGGACTTCCGATCCGCACGATGTGCGTCAGCGCCCTGACAAAATATTCCCTTGGAAATGATGATCCACAGTTCAGCGCCAGAGGTATGGAAATTCTGGAAAAATCGATCCGGCTTGCCGATGATCTTGGAGTTCGCGTCGTGATGATTCCGGGGTACGATGTCTATTACAGGCCGTCCACCCTTGAGACAAAACGCAGATATCTGAGAAATCTGAAAAGGGCCGCGGAGATGGCAGAAAAGGCGGGAGTGATTCTCGGACTGGAAACAATGGAAAATGAGTTTATGAACACAGTGGAAAAAGCAATGAAGTATGTGACTTTGTGCGGTTCCAATTATCTGAAAGTTTATCCGGATATCGGAAATCTTACAAATGCGGCGGTTCAGTATCAGTCAGACGTTCTGGAGGATCTGGAACTTGGAAGAGGAAATATCACTTCCATGCATTTGAAAGAGACACTGCCGGGAAGATACAGGGAGGTTCCGTACGGAACGGGCCATGTGGATTTTGAAGCTGCCATCAAAAAGGCATGGGAGATGGGAATCCGCAGGTACGTAACAGAGTTCTGGTATAAGGGAAGCGAAAACTGGAAAGAAGATCTGAAGTTTGCACATAACATGATGTCGGAAATTCTGGACAGTCAGTCAAAAGGAGCGTAGAAAGCATGATCAGAGTAGAGAAAAAAGTAATTTCAAATTTAACAAAGTGTTATTCAATTGCGCCGCTTTTTTATAAAGGGAAAGAGCATTTCCTTGTTGCGGCTGAGAAAGTAGATAAATGTCTTCTTTTCGATATGGAAGGAAATCAGGAAGAAGTTGTCTGGGAAGAGCCGGGCGGAGTTATGACAATGGTACAGGTACCGGGAACAGACGGACAGTTTCTTGCAACACATAAATTTTACTCTCCGAACGATTCCAAAGAGGCAAAAATCGTGAAAGTAACTCCGGACGGAAACGGAAACTGGGAGGTAAAAACGCTGGTAGACCTTCCGTTTGTTCATCGCTTCGATATTCTGGAACGTGGCGGAGTCAGATATCTGATTGCGTGCGCTCTGAAGTCCGGCTATGAATACAAAGATGACTGGAGATTTCCGGGCAAGGTTTATGTCGCAGTTCTGCCGGAGGATTTAAGCGGATTCGATGAAGAACATCAGCTGGAGCTGACTGTTTTAAAAGACAATATGCTGAAAAACCATGGCTACTACAGAGTGGAGGATGGAGGAGTCCAGACAAGTGTCATCTCCTGTGACAACGGTATTTATCAGTTTGTTCCGCCGGCAGATCCGGACAGTGAATGGGAGATCCGTACCCTGACGACCGATGCGGCCAGCGATGCTGTCATGGTAGACTTTGACGGGGACGGAGTAAAAGAGATCGCTGCCATTGCACCATTCCATGGTGAGAAGATCCGCTTCTACAAAAAGGTGGACGGTGCTTATCAGATGGTCTATGAATTCGGTGAAGACTGCGAATTCCTTCATTCTATTTACGGTGGAACCCTCTGCGGGAAACCGGCATTTGTGACGGGACACCGCAAAGGAAAACGGGATCTGATGGCTTTCTTCTATAACAGGGAAAAAGGATCCTATGAGGTAGAATATATTGATCATGACTGTGGTTCAGCCAATGTATATCACTACGTGAAAGATGGAAAAGATATGCTGGTATCGACAAACCGCGAGATTGACGAAGTAGCATTATATACGATTACGGAGGAATAAGAAATGCTGGAAGAATTAAAACAGGTTGTTTATGAAGCAAATATGGATCTCCCGAAATATGGGCTGGTTACATTTACATGGGGCAATGTAAGTGCCATCGACCGGGAAAGCGGGTATTTTGTAATTAAGCCAAGCGGTGTGGATTATGACAAACTGAAACCGGAAGATATGGTTGTGATGGATCTGGAAGGAAACAAAATTGAAGGAAAATATAATCCTTCTTCCGACACAGCGACACACCTGGAGCTTTATAAAGCATTCCCGAACATCGGAGGTGTTGTTCATACCCATTCTCCGTGGGCAACAAGCTGGGCGCAGGCGGGAAGAGGAATTCCTTGTTATGGAACAACACATGCAGACTATATGTATGGTGAAATTCCATGCGCGCGCTGCCTGGAAGGCAAAGAATTTGATGAGTATGAGAAAAATACCGGACTTTTGATTGTCGATACATTCAAAGACAAAGATTACGAGGCGGTTCCGGCTGTACTCTGCAAGAACCACGGACCGTTTACATGGGGCAAGGATGCCCACGAGGCGGTACATAACGCCGTTGTTCTGGAAGAAGTTGCCAAGATGGCAGCCCGCTGTGAGATGATCAATCCGGATGTGAAACCGGCACCGCAGGATCTTCAGGATAAACATTACTACAGAAAACACGGCGCAAACGCATATTATGGACAGAACTAAAAGGAAAAAATGAAAAGGAAACGAGGCGAGGCAGGATGATCCGGGCAGTGATCTTTGATATCGATAATACCATGTATAATTTTGACCGCGCGCATGCAGCAGCAATGGAGGCGCTTTTCCGGTATGGGAATCAAGCACTCTCTCTCGAACCGGGTTCCATGAAGGAAGGGCTTTCTGCAGCACAGAAGCTCATCCTGGACCGCCTTGGAACGAATTCCTCAGCGATACACAACCGGCTGATCCGGTTCCAGACCTTTCTGGAATCCATGAAAAACGTAGATCTGACCAAAGCGCTGGAGATGTATCATACATACTGGGATACACTTCTGGCTGTGATGGAGCCGGAACCGGGGCTTAAGGATCTTATTCTTGATCTTGGCAGCAGGGGAATCCGGATCGGGATCGGCTCGGATATGACAGCATACATCCAGTTCAAAAAGCTGGAGAAGCTGGGCGTGCTGGATCAGCTCTCCTTTATCGTTACAAGCGAAGAGGCAGGAGCGGAAAAGCCGTCGCCGGAGTTTTTCCGGCTCTGTGTGGAGAAGGCCGGATGTAAGGCAGAGGAATGTGTTTTTATCGGAGATAGCCTGAAAAAGGATGTGGAAGGCGCAGAAAAAAGCGGACTTTACGGGATCTGGTATCATCCGGCGCCGGAAAACCGGAAACATGATATGCAGGAAACCGGAAGCGGATATCCTGTGATTACGTCCTATGAGACATGCCTGAAAGACGGCGGATTCTTTTCGGAAATATAACAAAGGAGAAAAGGCTATGGGATCTTTTACTTACCAGACAATCGTGCTTGTACTGATCGGTGCAGCGGTATTTGTTCTTGGCACGACCAACATAAGGGGACATTTCAGAATGAAAAGACCTGGTATGGTTTTCAAAGGAAAAGTTCTGAATGCAAAGCTGGTGGAACGAAGAGATAAAGAGGACCGGCTGATCCAGCATTATTATGAACTTCAGGTGCAGTGCAGAACACAGAATAAGACATTTAACCACAAGATAAAAAGTACAACAGAGTACGAAAAGGGAGAAGAAATCCAGCTGATGCAAAATGGCGGACAGATCACGATGGTCAGTAATAAATCCATCTCGCTTGGCATTGCCATATTGATAGCTTTCGCCGGGATGGCACTTGCTGTATTTCCGGTAGTTTACCAGAATGCGGGGAAGAAAGAAGGATCTCTTGTACTGACTGTACTTCTTATACTTGCCGGATGCATTACCTTTTTCTCTTATATGAAAGAAAGGGGAAGAAACCTGACAGAAATTCAGGGAGAAATTGTGGATGTTCTCTATTACCGGACCGGGGACAATAAAAGGTTTTCCAAGCCGGTAGAGTCTTATTATCCGCTGATCCGGTGCACACTGGACGGAAAAGAAAAGATTTTCCTCAGCAGCTACAATTCCAGCCGTCCGAATGTCTACAAAGTCGGAAGGGAAATGAAACTTTTCTATGACAAAGAGACAAGAAGCATCGTTGAAAAACGGACAAGCCCGGCACTTCTTGTGGCAGCCGCAGTTCTCTGGTGCCTCGCCCTGATTGGACTGATCAGCAGTTTTATGTAAGAATAGAAAAATGAAGATCCCGGGTTCGCCGTAATGGTTATGGCGGATCCGGGATCGTTTTTGTATCAGGATGGATTTCGGAGATAAATGGAAAGACGCTCAATCTTTGGCATATGCCACCTCCTCTATAGAGAGAAAAGGAACTTCCTCAAACAGGTCTTCCAGCTCTCCTTCGATTTCCAGTGCGATTGCAATTTTGGTGAGGGAAATCAGCGAGATCTCACCGTTTTGCTCAAACCGCTTCACAGACCCCAGGCTTACTCCTGATTTTTCGCTCAGTCTTTTCTGTGAAATTTTGCGTCTTTTACGGATGCTGCGGATGCGCGACGCAATGAGCTGATCGATTTCCCGTGGTGTTTTGGTTAAAAAATTGTAATTAATCATAGCTAATATATTAGCTTAAAATGGGAAAAAAAGCAAGGGATGGCTAATATTTTAGCTTGATTTTCATAAGTACACAGGAAGCTCCATATTTGACAATTCCTCCACGCCCATGTTAAACTACTTACAGTTTCTCGGAGGGCTGGTACAGCGCTGACTGTGTCCGGCCGGATAAGGGGCGGTCTGAAATGTCCGTCTACGGAGGGGAAATCATTCAGAGGAAATGATGAGCCGGATAAGAGATGAGTTAAGATACTTGTTTCTTATCCGGCTTTTTTCATGAGAATACAATTCAGAACAGGGGGATGAGAGGATGGATTTTCTGAACGGGAAAATCAAAACGATTTATTTTAAGTATCTGGCAGCGGCATTTGGAAGTGCCCTCATCACATCGATCTATTCGATTGTTGACATGGCGATGGTGGGGCAGTACCATGGGCCGGAAGGATCGGCTGCCCTTGCGGTGGTGGCGCCGGTCTGGAATATTATTTACAGTCTGGGACTTCTGATGGGAATCGGCGGATCGGTTCTTTTCAGTATGATCCGGGGAAAAAGCGGGGGTGAGGAAGAACTACGAAGATCCAACGAGTATTTCACGGCATCGGTGATCGGCTCGGTGATCCTTGCGGTAATTGTCTGGATGGGAATTATCTTTTTTGACAGACAGCTTTTAGTTGCATTCGGAGCGCAGGATAATACGCTGACACTTGCAAGAGAATATGTGCGCCCGATTAAAACGGCTATTCCATGTTTTCTGTTTAACCAGATGCTGGCGGCCTATCTGCGGAATGACAAGAATCCGGCCCTTGCTACCGGAGCCGTGCTTGCCGGCGGAATTTTCAATATTTTCGGGGACTATTTCTTCGTGTTTGCGTGTGATATGGGTGCGTTCGGTGCCGGACTTGCGACAGCGATCGGCTCTGCCATCAGCTTTCTTGTCATGCTGACCCATTTCCTGACGAAGAAGAATACACTCCGCCTTGTGAAGCCGACGCGGCTTCTGTGGAAATTAAAGGAGATTACGGTAACGGGATTTTCCACCTTTTTCATCGATGTGCCGATGGGAATTCTGACGATCCTGTTCAACCGTCAGATTGTGATTTACCTCGGAACAAACGCGCTTGCGGTCTACGGGGTGATGGTCAATATCAGTACCTTCGCGCAGTGTTGTGCCTACAGTGTGGGACAGGCCTCGCAGCGATCATTTCCACGAATTTTGGAGCAGGAAAGGGCGGACGGATCCGCCAGACGCTCAAGTACGCGCTTGGAACGGCGGCCTTTTTTGGAATCTTGTGGACGGGGCTCTGCATCTTTTTCCCGGAACAGTTTATCCGTTTCTTCATGAGCCCGACGAAAGAAGTTCTTGCGATTGCGCCGACGATTTTCCGTTGCTATGGAATTTCCTTCCTGCTGCTGCCGCTGAATATCTTTTCCACCTATTATTTCCAGGCTCTGATGCAGCCAAGGACAGCGTTTATCGTTTCGGTGGCAAGAGGGCTTGTCATCAGCGGAATTCTGATCTATGTGCTTCCGGCCGCAGCGGGCGGAAATGCCGTCTGGTTTGCGATGCCGGTTACGGAGTTGGTAGTTGCGGTTTATGTCATCTGTGAGATGATCAAATATACAAAGAAATTAAGCGTGAAGGAGGAATGAGTATGAAGCGGATCATTACGATTGGACGTGAATTTGGAAGCGGCGGGCGCGAACTTGGCCGGAGGCTCTCCGAGGAGATGGGGATTGCCTACTACGATCAGGAGATTATTACCGAGATTGCGAACCGCACCAGCCTGTCGGAACAGTACGTTCAGGCGGTGATAGAACACCGGCCGTCCTTTTCTTTCCCGATTCATATCGGAAGGAGCTTTTATCCGGCGGTCAGCCCGGTGTTTGAGCAGAGCATGGCTGTCTTTCAGGAACAGTTTCGGATTATCAAAGAGATGGCGTTGAAATCGGACTGCGTGATTGTCGGGCGGTGTGCGGATTATATCCTGAAAGAATACCGGCCGATGCGGATCTTTGTCTATGCGGATATGGAAAGCAGGATGGCAAGGTGCCGTGCGAAGGCTCCGGAAGAGGAAGAGATGACAGACAAGGAATTAAAGCAGCACATCCTCGGTATTGATAAAAAGCGTGCAAAATATTATGAATTCTATACCGGACACAAATGTGGAGACAAGCTGAATTTCGATCTGTGCGTCAATACATCCGGAATTGTGATCAAAGAGATCGTGCCGGGCATGGCGGCCATGCTGAAACGATAGTCGGACAAAAAGATAGGTAATCAGATAGAATTTCCGCCTGTTGACGCAGTATGATGAAATCCATTATAATTTTCTTATATAAACCTTTGTATAGGAGAAAGGCTTTCAAATGTGGAGTAGGCGCTGTTTCTGTGAGAAATACAATCATTTGCGGGAGAGTGGGAAATGAAGGATATCAATTTTATCTGGCCGGTCATTTTATTCCTTTTAGGCTTGCTTATGTTAATCAATCCGAAGCTGCTTTGGAAAATAGAAAATTGTTTTACTGTGAAAGATGGAGAACCAACGGATTTATATATTGCATTTATGCGAATAGGCGGACTCTTATTTATGTTTGCATCAATCATTTTTTCAGTAGTATGCTTTGCATAAATCATGATGTTTAAAGAGATGGGACGATTCCAGGAAGGATTGAGACTCTGAAAAGACTCAAATTTCAAGGGATCGTCCATTTATTGTGGAAAGAGCCGGAAAATGGAATCCCGAAGTTTCTAATCATTTGAAACAACGGACTGGAATTCGAACTCTCGTAATCTGTCCTTTTTTTTCGGAGCTTCCGACTTCGTCAATGAGACGTTCCTCGCAGGCATCTCCGATGATTTCCAGCCGATTTTCACGAATGAAAGAAAAGAGCCGCTCGTAAATGGAATCCGTATCCTCCAGAGAACCCGGACCGCAGGCGGCCGCAAATAATCCGGCAGGGATGCTGGCGTTTGCAAGGGAAGCATCCTTTACAAAGGCGACAATTCGGGAGACAGTTTTTGTCTCTTGTTTTTTGAGCTGTTCTCTGGCAGTCAGATAACCTTCGGGATAACCGAAGGTGACGTGGTTCTGCTTGCAGTGCAGATAGAAATCAAGCCAGATTTCATCCGGAATGGCCTGCCGGTCCGCTTCGAAGGGTGTGCTCTGAAAAATCAGTGTTTCCTCAAAAGAAAGGAGCTGTACGTTACGGGTATCCATGGATGTTCCCTCCTCCAGCCGGACGAGCCGTTCCTCCAGCATACCTTGTACAGACTGGAGGCTTCGGATTTTTTCAGTCAGGTTTTGCTGCTGTTCTTTCAGAAAGGACAGGGCATGTCCGGGTGTGATATCAGCTGTATAGTCTTTGATTTTCGAGAGAGGAATCCCCAGTTCTTTTAAAATCTGAATCATTGAGATCACATAAATCTGTTCATGGGCATAGTAGCGGTAACCGTTTGGGGCAGTGTATTTGGGGCAGAAGACGCCGATCGTATCGTAAAAGATCAGTGTTTTCCGTTTCACTTCCGAAATACGGGAAAATTCGCTGATTGTCAGAAGATGCTGATTCTGTTTCAATGCTGATTTCCTCCATGATCTGGTATTTATAAGAGACTATACGGCGGCAGGGCGGGAATGTCAAGAAGGGGAATGGGAGCTGATTATAGATCATTATTGCAAGCCCAAATGTGAATTCTTAAATTACTGTCCGGAGAAAAAGTCCTGTGTGCGGTTTCCGGTAAAATAGCAAAAAAGGTACTGGGTTTTCTTTTGAACTCAGTACCTTTTTCTGTTTTATGACTGTCTCATGATCTTTCTGAACAGGAATCTTACCAGTGGTCCGGCATAGCACATCTGCCAGAAGAATGCCATCGGGAAATTCATCGCGATGGTCTGGATCCAGACCGGAATCACGTTGATTCCTGCATCTTTGAACAGCAGTGTAGCCGCAAGACTCATCAGCGGACACATCCACATCACAGTAATAGCGGAGATCGCCAGCACCAGATGAAATGGATTTTCTTTTTCCGGGTCTACGATTTTAAAAGCGGTTCTTTTTACGATGTGGCTCACAAAGAAAAAGTCCAGAAGAAAAGCGATCGGGTACATGATGATCAGTTCATGAAATGCTGCTCCGAATACGGCATAATTCATTCCGCCCATGTTCAGTGCAATATTGTAGCAGACCATGGCATAAACCATGAAAAATACCATCAGAAGTGAAAAAATGAGTTCCTGTTTTTTGGTTCTTGGCATAAAAAAATCCTCCTTATGAATGAATAATAAATCAGCAGAAAAATCGTGTTGTTCGTTATTCATTCGGGAGAATGTACGTTTCCAATAAAGACCTGAATTTTCCGAGTCACCAGTCTATCATAAGACGGGATCTGCGGTCAAGAAAAAATTTTTAAAGGGGCTTGCTTGTGACGTTACGTCATGAAGTATACTAGGAGCAGGAGGTGACACGGACATGGAAAAACAAAGAGCAGTACCGAAGGGATTTATGACCATCGGGGAAGTGGCAAAGAAGATGAATGTCACAGTCCGGACATTACAGCACTATGACAGAGAAGGACTGCTTTTGCCTTCTTCCATCAGTGAAGGCGGGCGGAGGCTTTATACAGATAAAGATGTAATCCGTCTGCACCAGATTTTATCTTTGAAACAGCTCGGATTCTCCCTGCAGGATATCAAAAACCGCCTGATTCCGCTGGATACGCCGGATGATGTGGCGGATGCCCTGGCACAGCAGGCAGAAGAAGTGCGACGGAAAGTCGAAAGTCTGTCCGAATCATTAAGGGAGCTTGAAATTCTGCGGGAAGAAGTGCTTCAGATGCAGGAGGTGGATTTCAAAAAGTATGCGGATATTATCGTAAACCTGCAGATGAATAATGAGTATTACTGGCTGATCAAGCATTTTGACGATCAGACACTGGAGCACATCCGAAGCCGCTTTGACCGGGAAAGCGGAACGGATTTTATGCACCGGTTTCAAAAGCTTCAGGAGGAAGCAATACAGCTTTACATAGCGAAAGTTCCGGCCGACAGCGAGCAGGGACAGCACTTTGCCGAGATTTACTGGAAGATGATCACGGAATTTACCGGAGGGGATTTGAGTATGCTCTCCAAATTGGTGGAAATTGGGAAATTTGAAGGAACAGATCCGAAATGGCAGGAAAAACAGGCCATGGCCAATGAGTATGTCGGACAGGTGCTGGATGTGTATTTTTCCCGTCTGGGGGTGAATCCGTTTCAGGAGGGAGACGCATGACAGAAGCAGTACGGGTTTGTGGATTAAAGAAAAGTTACGGAACACATGCGGTGTTGAAGGGTCTGAATTTTGGTGTGAATCAGGGGGAAATTTTTGGAATTCTGGGGATAAATGGTGCGGGTAAAACGACGGCCATGGAATGCATCGAGGGGCTGAGAACATATGACGAAGGACAGATCAATGTCCGGGGGAAAACCGGAATTCAGCTGCAGTCGGCATCATTGCCGGAGCATATCCGGGCGATGGAGGCGGTCCGGCTGTTTGCAAAGTGGAATCACTGTGTGCCGGATGAAGGAATGCTGAAGGAACTTGGCATTCCGGAATTTGCAAAGAAGCAGTATTATCAGTTATCAACGGGACAGAAGAGGCGGCTCCACCTGGCACTTGCCCTGATACGGGATCCGGATCTCCTGTTTCTGGATGAACCGACAGCAGGACTTGATGTGGAAGGGCGGGTGTCACTTCATGGTCTGATCCGAAAGCTGAGGGAAAATGGAAAGACCATCGTATTGACGAGCCACGACATGGCAGAAGTGGAAAGTCTCTGTGACCGGATTGGGATTTTAAATGGGGGCAGCCTTGTATTTCTCGGAACGGTAGAGGAACTTGGTGAAAAGGTTGGAAAGCAGTACCGGATTTCGATTCGGACAGAACATGGTACGGAAGAGTACGAATCAGAAGACATTGGAACAGATCTGATGAAACTGTTGGAACAGTACCGGAAGAGGAGTGCGACGATTCTGGATCTTCATGTGGACCGTGGATCGCTGGAACAGCACTTTATGAAAATCACAAAGGGGGAATGATAGATGAATGCATTCTTTTACGGAGTCTCGCTCCAGTGGAAAATGGATATCCGGAGCCGGACGCTTCTGCTTACCTGCTATCTGGTGCCGCTTCTGTTCTTTGCGGTGATGGGAGGCATTTTTACTTCTGTCATGCCGGAAGCCAAGGAGACACTGATCCAGTCCATGACCGTGTTTGGCGTTTCCATGGGTGCGCTCATCGGTGTTCCACCTTCTCTTGTGGAAATCTACGGAAGTAAGATCCGGCAGGTTTACAAAGCCAACGGTGTTCCCGGGTGGCTTGGATTCTTTACGACAGGTCTTTCTGCGTTTGTACATTTGTTTTGCATGAGTATGATTCTCTTTTTTTCTGCGCCACTGTTTTTTGACGCGGAATTTCCGGAACATCCGGCTGCATATGTGGTTTCACTGGTACTGTTTCTTGCTGTTACGATCAGCGTGGCAGGCGTGATCGGTTTGATGGTGAAAGATCAGAGTAAGACCTCCATGTGGTCAATGCTTGTCTTTCTTCCGTCGATTCTTTTGTCAGGCATTTTGTTCCCGAAGGAACTGCTCCCGAACGCGCTGCAGGTCATCGGAAATGCGTTTCCGGCTGCATGGGGATATTGCCTGATGACAGAAGCGGGAGGATGGATGAAGAACGTCATTCCACTTGCGGTGATTCTGGTTCTTGCACTGCTGCTGTGTAGCATTGGCATTCGCTGGAACAAAGAATAAAAATGGAACTGCACATATCCGGTCAAGAAAAAAGGAGTCCCATCGTGTAAACTAATAATTAGCAAGACCAGACCATGCGTGAATATGGAGGTGAAAGAAGATGGAAACAGAAGGACTGGAGAGGGTACTTGATTATATTGATACACATATTTCTGAGAAAATCAGTCTGGCAGAACTGGCGGAACTTGCAGGCTACAGTCCTTTTTATTTCAGCAGACTGTTTTCGAGGATCATGGGAATTTCGGTGACCGGATATATACGGATCCGAAAACTACAGCATGCGCTGGCTGATCTGGCAGAAGGAAACAAGGTGCTGGATGTATCGCTTCGATATGGATTTGACTCGCATGAGGGCTTTACGAGATCATTTACAGACATGTTCGGGATGGCACCAAGTAAGGCGAAACGGTATCTTGTCTCGTATAAGGTGCCGCAGTACCGCATTCCGGATGAATACGATGGGAGGATGGCGATGGAATTACAAGAAAGACAGATGGATCTGGGAGACAGTCTGCATGAACTGATATTTGAAGTGCTGAGAACGTCTTTGGAAGAGGCGGAAGAAGGTTTCTGTACGAAGATTGAGGTAGTACTGCATTCTGATTGCAGTGTCCGAATTGTAGATAATGGGAGGGGAATTCCGCTTACACAGAATACGGAGAAAGACCGGGAAGTGCTGGACAGGATCTTTTCTGGATATCCATTATCGGGGCCGGCCTGTCTGCGGACAGAGGAGATAGCGGGATATAGCCTGAAGACAGTGAATTCTCTTTGTGAAAGACTGAAGATCAGGACTTACCGGGACGGCTTTGAGTTCTGGCAGGAATATATACGGGGAATCGCGCAGCACGAGGTTATGAGTGAGCCGTGTGATCATGAACCAGGGACAGAAATTTTGTTCCGGCCGGACCGGGCAGTGTTTGGAGAAAAGAGGATCTCCGCGGATAGAATCCGGGAATGGGTGCGGAAGCAGACCGGAGAGAGGAACACGCCTGTAATCCAAATAAGGGAAGAGGACTAAAAGAGGTATGGGCTGCTGCGAAATATTCGTAGTCAACCCGTTGGAATCTTCTTGACTTTGAAATCTTACAAGTGTAATATTAAGAAGCAAGGAAGAAAAGCAGATAGATTCTGAGTATTTCAGGGAAGATATTTTACAGTGGTAACAGATGAAAAAGGAGAGAATTTCTTGAGTTGGAAGAAGTGGATGATTGCAGGATGGATTCTTCTGTTTGCCGGGGCGGGATGCAGTACTGCCATGGAAAGAGAGGGCGGGTACGAGCAGGAAAATCAGCAAAAAACAGAAAGACAGGAAAAAGAAGAGAGAATTTCTAAGGAGTCTGAACAGCTTGCAGAAGGATTCCGGGAGATTTATGAAGAGAAGAAAGACAGCGGGGGAAAAGATACGCTTGAATTTCGGAAGCAGATTATACAGGCCATCGGAGAGCAGGGATATGCGGCAGTTGACACGGACAATCAGATCAACATGGTACATTACGGACAGATCGAGGACTTCTGTGAAAACACAGAACAAGGAGAAAAAGCAGCGGCAGTGTTTTTCAGTGTAACGGACGAAGGAGGCTGGATCCGCTATGATCTGGAGACCCAGGATGGCAACATAGATGTGACGGAATCTTCCCTGTGGTGGGAGAACGACAACCCGGAGGTCTATTATTATCATGAATTTGAAGCCGCCTCATGGGATTATACGGACAAGGGATATCTGTTTTTGGAAGAATCCCGTCCGGCGGGATACGACGGCGCTCCGGGGCAAAAAGCCTTCCGGGTCAAGCCGTTGGATCAGACATGCAGGGAGGCTTACCAGACCTATCTCGCATCTGTCGGATATGAGCGGAATAATCTGCTGATTACCGACTGGACGGAGCAGGACAGCAAAGAACTGGATTTTTACGATCTGTATGAACGGCTTTGCCGCGCAAAATATGGGGAAATTGTTCCATATGAAGCAAAGGAAGGGGCAGAATATCATGTGCCGGAAGAAGAAATTGAAGAAGTTCTGCAAAGTTATTTTTCCTTTGACAGGCAGACAATCCGGGAACACATGAAGTATCAACCGGAGAGCGGCACCTTTCTCTACCGCCCGCGGGGGCGTTATGATGGAGGCTCGCCATACGGGCCGTATCCGGAAGTGACCGGATATAAAGAACTGGAGGATGGAACGGTTCAGCTTACCGTGGAAGCGGTATGGGAGATGGAAATGCTGGACTGTGCCATGAAGAGTGAACTGGTGGTGCGCCCGATGAAAGACGGGGGTTTTCAGTATGTATCCAACCGCGTGATTTCCAGGGAGGAAGGGATGACCAGTTTCTGGTATAAGCCAAGGCTCACAGAGGAGGAGTGGAATCATTACTATGGGGAGTAAAAAAATTTACAGGAAATATGCTATGCTTATAGTTCTCCTGATTCTGCTGATTGGTCTGAGCGGCATCATGCTGAGCAGAGACAGAAAAGGAAACAGCCAGAGCAAAGGGGAAGAAGCTGAGGCAACAGAGCAGACAGAACAGTGGGAAAAGGGATACAATCTTCCGCTGGATACCCAAAAGAAGAAAGATGCAGAAGAAGAGTGCAGTGCGGCAATGGAGCTGATTTCCAGTCAGTATCAGAACATGGATAAAGGGAATACATCCGATGGAGTATTATCCGATGAGGAGATTGTCGCCCTGAAGGAGGTGCTGAAGGAAGACGGATTGACGGTAACCGGCGCGGATGCCTATTCGACAATGGAGAACTATGAAACGATGGAAGACTTTCTGGCAGATTGTCAGGATGGAAAAGAGGGAACGATGGTTCTTTATAAGGTGAAGTCCAGCGGCGGGTTGAACCGGATGGAGTTTGAGTATGACGGGGAAAACCTGTATGTGGTGGATACCATTTCCGAGTGGAGCGGTGACGGGGAACCTGTCATTTCTTCCACTTCCTATACAAGGGTGAAATGGTGGAACTACACGGAAAAAGGATGGCTTTCCTACGAACTGTGCGCACCGCAGCCGCCGGAAGTTACGGAAGTCGTGGACGCATCCACCATGATACGGATCCGGCCCATGGAAGAAACGTACCGAGAACTTTCCAGGAAGTGTGTTCTGGCACTTGGATATCAGGGAAATAATCTACTTTGTTCAAACTGGAATACGTCCGATCTTTCCAGACTGGATTACAATGGAGTGTTTGAATCATTCTATGAAATGAAATATGGAACGATCATAGATTATGACCGGTATGCGGACGGGATCGAGGCGGAAGAATTTGAAAGTCTGATCATGGAATATCTTCCGGTGACGAAAGATGAACTCAGGGCCTGTGCAGAATACGATGCAGAGACAGGAACCTATCTGTGGGTACGGCTTGGGACCGGGAACTATTCTCCGACTACGTTTGGAACTTCCATTCCGGAAGTTGTAAAGGCAGAAGAAAAGGGGGACGGCATAGTGGAACTGACGGTGCAGGCGGTGTGCATGGCAGCGTGCAATGACAATGCAATGACCCATAAACTCACCGTGCAGTTTTCGGATGACGGGACATTCCAATATCTGGGAAATGAGATTTCCGAGGAGGAACTGGCGAAAGTACCGGAATATCAGTACCGGTTTGGAAAACAATGGGAAGAAGCGGACGGGGAGTAAATATTCCTGTCCGCTTCATTTTGCGTGAATTTAAAGGGATTCATCAGAATAAATCCCCAGATCCGATAAGATAGAGAGTGTGGTGGACGCCGCCGTACTTCCTGCCGCATCTTTGCCCCGAAGGTTTGATGCAAAGAAGACCGGGTGCCCGGAAGACTCTACAAAACCGACAAAGCAACCGTTGATATTCTGCCCATTTATCTGTCCGGTTCCCGTCTTTCCATAAAGGGCAGTTCCCGAAGATGAGGAAAGGCAGATAGCATCTTTGACCGTTTCAATATGTGACGGATCGAAATTCCAGTCGTTGTAATAAAATGAAACAAGAAGCTGCACCTGCTCCACCGGAGAAATTTTCAGAGAAGATTCCATCCAGTAAGAAGAAAGATCTCCCTGAAGGGATTCATTTCCATAGCCGATCTGATGCAGGTAGGAACGCAGGACGGATGCGCCCATCTGATGATCCAGATTCTGAAAATACCAGTTGACGGAGGAGGTCATTGCACTTTGCAGTGTCTGATCCTGATTCCACTCTTCAAATGGATACGATTCATCCGGCTGTGGAAGAAAGTTGTGTTCCGGAGTGATTATCCCTTCTTCCAGAGCAAACAGGGCATCAAAAATCTTATAGGTCGAATCCGGTGAAACCCGGCTGCGGGCAAGGGATTCGTTGTAGATGGTCCAGTCGTCCGCTTCCATATCGTACAGGACAAAACATCCCTCATAGCCCTGGAAATAGGCGGAAAGGGAAGATGAAGTACCGGAAGCTCCATTTTCGGGAAGCGCCGCATTTTCTGCCGCTGCATCGGAGGAAAGAAAGGGAACCGATGCGGACAAAAGGAGACAGATCAGGAAAAAGGCGCACCCGCTTTTGAATCGCCTACAGGGTGTAGGCTTCTGGTAGGAAGCAATGCAAAGAATCCGTTTTCGGATCTGTTTTTTATTTTCTCCAAGTCCGGCTGTAAAAGGAAACGGATGAAGCGATGTTTTCCGGGCAAATCGGATGAGGGTCTGCCCATAGTCGGTATAGGAAGCTTCATCAAGCAGGGACAGCACAGAAGCATCGCAGGCAATTTCCCGGTCTTCCCGCATGGTGTGAAGAGAAAGGCGCATCAGCGGATGAAACCAGTAGACCATACCCGCAAGATTCATCAGATGTCCGATGAGTGAATCCCGGTGGCGGTAATGAAACAGTTCGTGAAGCAGAATATACCGGAGATCCTTTTCCTGATAATCAGAGATCAGGTGAATCGGAAGGTAAATGCCGGGACGAATGACCCCGGCCATAACCGGAGACTTTAAAAAGGCATTGCTGTACACAGGAATCTTCCGCCGGATGTGCAGTTCCTCCAGACACGACTGATACAGCGCTTTTGCTTTTTCATGCTGCAAAGGAAGGGAAGCGTTTTTCAGTGCATGGAGACGAAGTGCAGAACGGATCAGAAAGATTCCCATAAAAAAGACGCCGGCAATCCAGACGGCAAAAAGAAAACCCCAAAGAGAAGACGGCGTTCTCTGTGTAACAGATTCCGTGAAATCATTCATCCATCCGGCGGCAGCAACGTAAGGCTGCATATTCTGGCCTGTTCCGGATACAGCATGAAATGAAAAAGAATGGTTTGACGGCAGGAAAGACCATAAAATATTTCCGGAAAATTTAAAAGGGAGACCCGGAAGAAACGGAATGGCAGACAGTATAAGCAGCACAAGCCAGAGATGGTACCGCATCCGTCCGACAAGCAGTGTTTTGAATACTGTCCGGAGAAAGAAAAAGATACCGATGATTCCACAAAGAAGAAGGCTGCAGAACAGAAAATGTATCATAAAACGTTCCATGATCAGCGGCCTCCTTTTTTTGATGTTCCGGACAAAAGCGCACGCAGTTCATCGAGGTCTTCTTCCGAAAGGCGGTCCTCCTCCAGGAAAGAGGAAACCATTTCGGTGAGATCCCCATGG
Organism: Pseudoflavonifractor sp. BSD2780061688st1 E11; assembly: GCF_005844125.1. Taxonomy (NCBI): domain Bacteria; kingdom Bacillati; phylum Bacillota; class Clostridia; order Eubacteriales; family Oscillospiraceae; genus Pseudoflavonifractor; species Pseudoflavonifractor sp. BSD2780061688st1 E11. Next base: position 1,636 of record NZ_SPHM01000032.1, on the reverse strand, counting down.
TAAAAACGCTTCAGAAAAGAAGAACTCTCCTGTCCGATATATTCTTTTTCTCCGACCAGAGGAGTGTAGACAAAGATACGTCCCTGCTTTTCGTAGGTCAGAGCACCTTTGTTGACCAGCCGCTTGATCAGCGTCTGAATCGTTTTCGGACTCCAGGATGTCGTTTTCTCCAGACATTCCGTGATTTCATTTGTGTTGACCGGGGCACGCTGCCACACGATTTTCATGACTTCAAATTCCGCCTCGGAGATTTGCGGCAAACGGGTCATAACAGATTCCTCCCTTCAATCTTACAAATGTAATAGTTATATTATAAAAGAGAATACATCCAATTGTCAAATAAAGCGGGGAAAATGGAGAAGAAACCTATGCTTCATCCAGAGAAAGAGATTCCCGCAGGACAGAAATAAATTTTTCCACCGGTTTGGAAAACACCTGATACTTTTTCCAGATAATTGACATCTCTATCTCCAGTGCCGGATCAAGCGGACGAAAGCAAAGAGTACTGTCTCCGGTCGTATTGATCAGATGGTCAAAACTAAACGCATAGCCCAGCCCTTCATCGACCAACCGGGAAGCATTGTAAATCAGATTGTAGGTGGCTACAATACGAAGATCAGCCGGATCCCGCTTCAACCACTGCAGCACCTGGCCGCCGTTGGACTCCTGCTGGGAGACGATCAACGGCTGATCCCAGAGATCTTCTCTCCGGATTGATTCCTTCTCGGCAAGAGGCGAATCCTTACGCATCAGCACACCCCAGATATCCCGTACCGGAACTTTCAAAGCATGATATTTCGTCAGATCTACAGGACCAAAAACAATTCCAAAATCAATCAGTCCCCTGTCAAGAGACTCTCTCACAAACACAGCATTTCCACTTGAAATATGAAACTGGATGCCGGGATAACGCGACTGCATCTGCTTTGCCGCCCGCGCAATCAGCCGGATCCCGTCAGTCTCACCGGCACCAATATAAATATCACCGATCAGAACATCATCAGAAGCAGAGATCTCAGACTCCGTCTTTCGGACAAGCTCGAGAATCTCCTCAGCCCGCTTACGCAGAATCATCCCCTCTTCTGTAAGCGTAATCCGCCGGGAACCCTTACCACCCCGGATAAAAAGTTTCTTACCAAGCTCATCCTCCAGGTTTTTAATCTGCGTAGAAAGCGTCGGCTGTGAAAGATGCAACGACTCGGCAGCATGAACAATACTCTGTTCCCTTGCAATCGCAAGAAAATATTGAAGAACACGAAGCTCCATAAACACATTCCTCCATCAGACTTATCACACAAAATATAAACTATACAAAATTTAAAACATACTATAAAACACTACAAATACTATACCCCGAAGCAGAATAGGTTTCAACTATAAATCCTTATAAACTATAAATAATTACTATCTTATACGCTTTATCGGGGACGTGTTCCGGTGCACAGGTACACGACGTAAATGGACAAAAAAGTCTCAAAACCCGCATAAAATAAGGCCAAAACCGAATTGTCAGATTTTTTCCATCGGGGACAGGTTCCGAAACGCCGGAACACGTCCCCGGTTAATTGAAAAATTAATTGCAACATAGGTTGTTGCAGTTAGAATTACAAGGCATATGGGCCATGAAGTTGCAGTT
>NZ_SPHM01000031.1:0-44898 GCF_005844125.1 Pseudoflavonifractor sp. BSD2780061688st1 E11 | reverse complement strand
GTGAAACCATGGACGATCACTACCATAGATTCCGATTTCAGTAACGAACTTCAAAATATCCTGGATGAACAGTTTACACCTGAACGCCCAAATGCGGTATGGTGCAGTGATATTACGTATATCTGGACGACGGATGGCTTTGTCTATCTGACAAGCATTATGGATCTATTTTCCCGTAAGATTATTGCCTGGACACTCAGCCAGACTTTAGAGGTATCCTGTGTGATTGATACCATCAATAAAGCGAAAGCCAGACGGAATACAGAGCTGCCGTTAATTATCCACAGTGATAGAGGAAGTCAGTACGTATCCCAGGCTTATCGGGAAGCTACTGCAAAAATGCAGCGCAGTTACTCGAAAAAGGCTTTCCCATGGGATAATGCATGTATCGAATCGTTTCATGCACTTATCAAACGGGAATGGCTGAACCGGTTTAAAATACGTGATTATCAGCAGGCATATCGTCTGATCTTCGAGTATATCGAAGCCTTTTATAATACCAAACGTATTCATAGTCATTGCGATTATATGTCGCCAAATGACTTTGAAAAACTATATGAGCAGACACAGACAAACGGACAGCTCTTAGTAAGTTAAGATGAGGATAAATTTCTCATTTTAACTTGCGCTAAATCTTGACATAGGACCAAATGATGTTTGTCATGGGCAGCGGATGGTTGGCGGATTTTTTCATTTTAGGGCTTGACTTTTAATAGTTAGTCTTCGTCAGATTTTTGTAGCCCTCAGCCACTTTGCCATTAGGATCATGGGCATAAATGCTTTTTCCTTCAGCACTGATTTCTTTAGCCCTGACAGAATGAGGAATTTCTGATGTAAACACCTTGATCTTACTGCCATAGGTTTCGCGCAGGAGAGCGGAGATTTCTTTGGCAAAATTGGTTCGGCTGTCTACCATCGTCAGCAGAATCCCATCAATTTGCAGCTTGGGATTGATTTGTCTGCGAACCTTATTGATAGTTTGCAAAAGCTGCTCTAAACCTTTAGCGGGAAGATACTCTGCCTGGACGGGGATTATAACCCTATTAGCGGCAGCCAGTGCATTGACCGTAAGCATACCCAGGGAGGGCTGGCAATCAATAAGGATATGGGAGTATTGCCCCTTCAGCGTGTCCAGATATTGTCGCAGAATGGTTTCTCGGCTCATAGCGTTTACCAGAGATACCTCCATACCAGATAGCTGGATGTCCGCAGGCATCAGGTCTACGCCCTCAGGGTGGTGCAGGATACCCTCGCCGGGACGAATTGGTTCATCCATCAAAATACGGCCCATAGCGTCTGACAGTGTAAAGGGCAGCTTGTCAGGTTGGGGATTGCCCAAGCTGATGGTCAGGCTTCCCTGTGGGTCTCCGTCAATCAGAAGGACTTTCTTCCCAGACTGAGCCAGACCAATTCCAAGATTGGCACAAGTGGTTGTTTTGCCGACACCACCTTTTTGGTTGGCTATGGCAATAATCTGTGTATTCATAATTTCACCTCATTTCTTTCTAAGTTTAGATATGAAAAAAAGTGCCTGCTCTACCTTTCCTGAGAAAGATAAAACAGGCACTTTTACTGGCTCAATACCTCTTGTAATGAGCCTCTATGTATGGTAGACTATGTCCACGAGACCATAAATATAATTAAGTCCCGACGGGAATTGAACTTTTGGCTAACGCTAAAATTCGCGCCTTTGCAAACAGAGTGCAAACAATAGGGGGCTAAAATCCTTTGTTTTTGCTTGATTTTGCTTGTACGAGGTTTACAGTGAATGTGGAGAAATGCCTTGATATAACTGCATTTTCTTTATCTCCGTTGATAGGGAATATATGCACTGGGTCCATCTCCTAAGCGGTAGGTCGGGTGTTCGAATCACCTCGGGAACGGGTTTTAAAAGCAGGAATTATCAGCCGAAAAGGCGAAATAATCTCCTGCTTTTTATTTTGTCCTTTGCAGATTTAGAGAGGCAAAAAGCCTGCAACATGGTATAATTGCTTTATAGGGAAAGAGATCGTTGGTGTGCTGAATTGATTCGTTGAAATTCGAGAGGCAGGTATAGCTATGAGCAAAACAGAAAAAGAATTGGTAGTTATTGATGAAAAAGCCCAGGCACCAAACAGTGAAGTGGCACACTATAATATTAAGAGCATGATTTATGTTATACGCAATAAGCAGGTTATGCTGGATAGCGATTTAGCCATGTTGTATCAGGTGGAAACAAGAGTTTTTAATCAGGCTGTAAAAAGAAATATAGCACGCTTTCCGGATAGTTTTAGGTTTCAAATTAGTAAAGACGAGTATGAGGCTTTGAGATCACAAATTGTGACCTCAAAAGAGGAGGATGCTAATGGTAACAAAAAAGGTGGCAGAAGATATTTACCTTATGTTTTTACTGAACAGGGAATCGCAATGTTATCGGCTGTTTTAAGAAGCGATGTTGCTATTCAAGTTAGTATCAATATTATGAATGCATTTGTAGAGATGAGGCGTTTTATAGCCAATAACGCTTTGCTTTTTGAACGTATCAGCAACATAGAACTAAAACAGCTGGAATACCAGAAACAGACTGATGAGAAATTAGAGCAGATATTTGAGTACATATCCGGGCATGAGGAAGCTGGCCAGAAAGTGTTTTTTTGATGGTCAGATTTATGATGCATTCAGTTTGATTGTCAGTCTGATACAAAAGGCAGAAAAAGAAATTACACTGATAGATGGATATGTGGATGTGGGAACATTAAATTTACTCTCCAAGAAAAATGAAAACGTGTCTGTTACAATCTACACTCAAAAACGGACAAGACTTACCAAAACAGATGTGGAGAATTTCAATGCACAGTATCCAACTCTGGAAGTGAAATACACAAAGGTGTTCCATGATCGCTTTTTAATTCTTGATAGAGGTACAGCTTATCATGTGGGAGCATCATTAAAGGATGCAGGAAAAAAGTGTTTTGGGATTAACCTTATTCAAGATGCAGGGATCATCAGGGATATATTGCAGAGGTTAGAACTGGAAACGGAGGAATGAGTTTCAAAAGCAGGAATTATTAGCTGAAAATGCGAAACAGTTCCTGCTTTTTATTTTTTGAAAGGGGAATTTTTATGCAAAAACTTCTCTCATTTCACAGAGAATATACATTTGACGGGAAGAAGTATTTTTATGATAAATGCAGGAAAAAGTACATCTTAAAAACACCGGAAAAAATCATACGGCAGACAACAGTCAAATTTTTCAGATGGAAACTGCATACCCCTTTAAGAAACATACAGACTGAAGTTTCCATGAAGCGGTACGGATATCCGGAACGAAGAGACCGGGCAGATATACTGGTTTTACGGCCCGATGGAAATACAATTCTGGCTGTAGTGGAGTGCAAGACAGCGCATATTCCGATCGATGAGAAGGTAATTGCTCAGCTGTTGCGCTATGCCGAAGCTTTAAATTCAGAAATTGCTTTCGCAACGAATGGAAGTGATCTGAGAGTATTTCGGTTTGATCAGAGATCCGGATATAAAGAGACAGAATGTCCTGCCTCATACAAGCGGATGTGCAGATCTAACTGTAATGAAACAACACAGGCAATGACACTTTCTTCACGTCCGGATTTAAAGACGCTTGAGAATATCACATATGTACGCAGACATTATGACAGCTATATAGGAAGACAGACCAGGGAGCATCTGAAGAAAAAACGATACTGGCCGCAGCAGTAGACGATGGGAATAGATGCCATCATGCGCTGCAATTAATATTAGATACAAATATGGAACTATGCCATACCAAAGAAGGAGTGCGCTGCCTTATAAACCACAGCGGGAAAATTAATGTCGGCCGCAAAGGCAGGGCAAAAGTGCAGGAAGTGCTTGAGTATGTAAGAAAGAAAATGCCTTCGTTAGTGGACGAAAAGAACGGGCGGATACATTTGGGAGAATTTCGAACTGACAGGTTACTATATGTTACTTCTGAGGAATTTATTGATTTCTTTGAACACGTGATAAGCTCCGTTCTGATTCTTGAAGCGTTTAGAAAGATGAAAAAACATTAAACAATAAGGAGTTTCAGCTTCTTTCATGTATTTGAAAGAAATTTATGATATCATAGATTCAGCTGAAAATTAGTGCATAGACAGGATGGATACAAATGGTAAAAACAATTATGAAAGATATTTTCTTCCTTGGGCAGAAGTCTGAGCCTGCTTCAAGGGAAGATTTGCAGGTTGGGAGAGATCTGCAGGATACATTGGCGGCTAACCGGGAGGCGTGTGTCGGCATGGCGGCCAATATGATCGGAGTCAGAAAACGGGTGATTATTGTGAATATGGGGATGTTTGACGTTGTCATGTTTAACCCGGTCATGGTCAGAAAGGACACGCCGTACGAGACAGAAGAGGGATGTCTTTCCCTTCCCGGTGTCCGGAAAACCACCCGTTATCAGAACATTGAGGTGGAATATTATGATATGAACTGGACAAAGCAGCGGCAGAAGCTGAGCGGCTGGCAGGCTCAGATCTGCCAGCATGAACTCGATCATCTGGAAGGAATTCTGATCTGATATGAAAGAGGAAAAATGGGACAAGCTGCTGCAGATCCGCACAACCGGGCGAGATGATTCTCATGCAGACCAGTACCGGTATCCATATGAGCCGACGCCGTATCCGGTTCTGGAGCGTCTGGCAAACAGCGGATATATCCGGAAAGGAAATACGCTTTTGGACTATGGATGCGGCAAAGGCCGTGTTGATTTCTTTTTGTCGTGGCAGACCAGGTGCAGGTCCATTGGAATCGAGTATGATGAGCGGATTTATGAAAAAGCAGTGGAAAATCAGAACATGTCATCAGCTTCGGGAAGGGTAACGTTTCAGGCTGTCGATGCGGGAGAATTTCCGGTACCGGAAAGTGTGGACCGGATCTATTTTTTCAACCCGTTTTCTCTGGAAATCCTGCAAAAAGTGATCAGCAGGATTCGGGATTCGTATTACGAGGCGCCAAGAGAAATTTTACTGTTTTTCTATTACCCGTCAGATGAATATATTTCTTTTCTGATGACGGTGAATGAACTGACATTTTATGATGAGATTGACTGTGGAGATTTATATGATGGAAAAGACAGCCGGGAACGGATTGTAATTTTTAAAATGTAAAAAGGAGAAAAGGGATGATATGGAATCCGGCGATTCCTGAAGTCGGGGGAGAACAAATGAGATGAAAGAAAAGAATTATAATCTTGAACTGATCAGGATGATTTCTTTTGTTCTGGTCATTGCGATTCACGTAAGTAATTATTTCTGCAGAGCTTATGGAGAAATTCCGAACAGCGAGTATGCATTTTCTTTGGTGGTCGATACGGCAGCGAGGGTAAGCGTACCTTCCTTTTTTATGATTTCCGGGGCGTTGCTGCTGGGAAGAGAGGAGACACTGAAAAAGCACTGCAGAAGGATCTTACGCTTTTTGTCGGTATTGGCTGTATGGAGCGTGGTTTATTATCTGTGGAATACCTGTTATATGAAAACAGAAGTAAAACTGCAGGAAATTATTTTTGTTCCTGCGGAAGCCCATCTTTGGTACCTGTATGCTATGATATCGATTTATCTGGTGCTTCCGTTTCTGCAGGTTATGTGCAGAAACCTGTCGAAGAATCTTGAAACTGCACTCCTGATTATTTCGACAGGAGCAGTGCTTCTGAATTTTCGTACTACTTTTACAGGTGAGGAACTGTATTATGATCTGCCGTTGATTGGAGATAAAGTCTATACATACTACTTGTTTTTCGGTTATTATATTAGCAAGTACAGGAAAAAAATCCCGATTCGCCAGAAAACAGCAGTGCTGATTTGTATATTCAGTATGGCGGTATCTTTTGGAGCAACCATGGGGGCAACATTTGCAAAAGGGTATCATTATGAAAAAGAACTGACTTATGGTTCACCGTTTGTGATTTTGGCATCCGTTATGTTTTTTATCATTATGATAAGGGTGAATGATGGAAATTTTCAGCCTTCAGACCGCAGAAAGCGTATAATAGACCTTTTTTGCAACTGTTCGTTTGGCATATATCTGATCCATATTTTATTTCTGGATAATTACAAAAAATATATGGAACCAACTGATTTTACGGCATGGATTGCAATACCGGGGCTGACTTTTGTGATTGCGGCAGTGTCCTTTGTGTGTGTCCTGATTATGAGGCAGACAACGATCGGGAAGAAAATTACATAGAGGGAATGAATGTCCGGATGGAGGAAAGTGAATAATAGAATCAAAACGTGCGATAGCGGAAAGGAAAGAATGATATGTGTACCTGTATTACGTATGACAATGGAGATTTTTACTTTGGAAGGAATCTGGATCTGGACTGCTCTTTCGGGGAGAAGGTTGTGATCACACCGAGGAATTTCCCGCTGGATTTCCGTCTGGCAGGGCGTAAGGAACAGCATTATGCCATGATCGGCATGGCATCAGCTGTCAGCCGGTTCCCTTTGTATGCGGAAGCGGTAAATGAAAAGGGGCTGTGTATGGCAGGGCTGAATTTCCCGGGAAACGCATACTATCAGAAACCGGAAGATCAGGGAATGGAACTTGCCTCTTTTGAGATCATTGCCTGGATTTTGGGAAACTATTCCACGGTGGCGGAAGTGAAAAATGATCTTGAGAAAATGAAAATTGTGGACCTTGCGTTTTCTGAGAAGATGCCTCCGGCGCCGCTTCACTGGATGCTGGCGGACCGGGAACAGTGTCTTGTTCTGGAGGCTGTTCAGGAAGGACTGAAAATTTACGAAAATCCATTTGGTGTGCTGACGAATAATCCGCCGTTTGAATATCACAGGCTGAATATGAACAATTATATGAATCTCAGCGCAAAAAGCCCGGAGAACCGCTTTTGTGACAAGCTGAGCTTAAAGCCTTACGCACAGGGAATGGGAGCGGCAGGACTGCCGGGAGATGCTTCTTCCGCGTCACGGTTTGTAAGGGCTGCTTTCCTGAAATGGAATTCTGTATCGCCGCAGGACGAGAAATCGAATGTTTCCCAGTTCTTTCATATTCTGGACGGGGTATCGATGGTGCGCGGGTCTGTGATTACAGAGGCCGGAACATATGATATCACCACTTATTCCTGCTGTATTAATACACGGACAGGTGCATATTATTACAAAACATACGATGACAGCCGGATCCGGAAAGTAGAGATGCAGGAAACGGATCTGGAAGGGGCTGAACTGATAACGGTATTTTAGGAAGGGAAAAAGGCAGAGCGTAAGATTGCTCTGCTTTCTTTTTACGATGATTTTACGTGTTGCAACTTCAGATTTGACATTCTCCTGTTAAACTTAAAAAAATCATAATTTGAGAAGGGAGAACGTCTAAATATGAAGAAACGACAGCTCAGTATAGCACTTGCAGCATTTTTAACCGCATCCGCAGTTGCCCCGGCAGCAGGCATGCCTGTGTCTGCTGCATCTTCCGGAAATACGGTTTTTATCAATGAAGTCGAGTCTGATGATCCGAATGGAGGGAATGACTGGATTGAGATAGTAAATACAGGAGATCAGGCCGTGGATATCAGTGGCTGGTTTGTCACAGACGACAAGGGTCTGGAACGGCTTACGAGCAATGAGACAAAGCAATTTCCAGATGGAACAGTGCTGGAAGCAGGAGCGGTAATGGTATTGGAGGACAGTATTGATTTTAGTTTTGGGCTTGGGAAAAGCGATACTGTTTCCTTGTACAACGCAAACAGCAGTCTGCAGGATACCTACAGCTATGAAGGACATGCTTTGGGAACTTATTCCAGAGTACCAGATGGGACAGGAGAGTTTGTTGATCAGAGTTCTACAAAGGGAGCGGTAAATGTTACCGCACAGGAACCAGGAGAAGGGGAAAACGGCGAATCCGGACAGAATATGACGGCGCTTGTGATAAATGAAATCAATTCCTCTCCGGATGACTGGGTAGAACTGATGAATACAGGAAATGAAACCATTGATCTGTCAGGGTGTGAAATTCGTGATAATTCCGATGACCATCGGTGGAGATTTTCGGAAGGTTCCACGATAGAACCGGGAGCGCTGCTGGTGGTTGATGCTAAAACAATGGGAAGAATTTATAATGACCAGACAGACACGTTTGAAGAAAATACGTTTGAGGCAGCAATCGGAATCGGGTCTGCGGATTCTATCCGACTTTATGATTCACAAGGGACTCTTCTAGATGAATACTCCTGGACTGAACATGCTTCATATGAAGGAGATGCGGCTCAGGCTTCTTATGGAAGATATCCGGATGGAACAGGAGCATTTGCACTCACAAAAGAGACAAAAGGACAGGCGAATGAATGGTATGCTCCATCTGTTGTAATCAACGAAGTAGAATCGAATGGTGACAGCACAGACTGGGTAGAAATCAAAAATACAGGAGATACTGCGGTAGATATTTCAGGATGGTACCTGTATGATAATGATCCGGTAGGACATGCGTCCGATATTACTCCTGTAGCGGAAGGAACGATCTTAAATCCGGGAGAATACTATGTTTTTGAAGGAAACCGTGACTTTTTATTCGGTTTGGGGAATGAGGACAAGGTATCCATTTATAACAGCGAAGGCGCGGCTGTTGCTGAATACAGCTGGACGACTCATGCAGCGGGAGTATATGCAAGAATTCCGGACGGGACAGGAGAACTGACGGATTTCCAGACTTCCACTAAAGGAGAGGCGAACCTGATCGTGAATCCCGTGGTGCTTAACGAAGTGCAGTCCAATGATCCGGATGGAGGAGCGGACTGGGTGGAACTGGCAAACCCGACACGGGAAGCGTTAGATGTTTCCGGAATTGTTATCAAAGATAATGATGATTCGCATGAGTATGTAATACCGGAAGGGACGACCATTCCGGCAGACGGGTATCTGGTGATTGATGACCTGAATTTCGGACTGGGAAGCGATGATTCTGTCCGTCTGTACGAAGATGGAAATCTGATTGCGAACACTACATGGACCGGGCATACAAGTCCGACCTGGGGACTTTATCCGGATGTAAACGGACAGGAGTACAGGAATACGCAGGAAGCAACTCCGGGAGCAGCGAATAAGTTTGCGGATATTCCGGAAGTAATCGCATGGCCGGGAGCAGAAGAGGTTACCGTATTTGATACAGAATCTACATTTCTGGAAGATTCTTCAGGACTTGACTTTTTTGGAGGACAGTTGTATGCGGTAGATAACGGAACCGGAAAATTCTGGATTCTGGATGTTGCAAAAGACAGCACATTAAGCTTTGCGAATGGATTTGAAGAAGGAAAGAGGATTCGTTTTCAGAAAGATGCATCTGATCCGTCTGCTGCCGGACCGGATGCGGAAGGAATTACAGTAGATGGAGCCGGACTTGTTTATATTGCATCGGAGCGTGATAATAGTCAGAAGGGAATCAATTATAATTCTATTCTGGTGGTAGATCCGGACACAGAAGGATCAGACCTGACAGCAGTCAATGAGTGGGATTTGACGTCTTCTCTGCCGCAGGTATCTGCAAATATGGGAATTGAAGCAGTCGAATGGGTTTCTGACACGGCTATAACAGGAAAACTGTTTGACCAGAATACAGGGTCTGCATTTGACCCGGCAGACTATCCGGATGCGGTCGCTGATGGTGTATTTTTCGTAGCTTTGGAAGATAACGGACATGTTTACGCCTATGTATTGAATGAAGATGGTACATCTGTACAGATTGCAGATATTGATTCCAAACTTGGCGGTGCCATGTCACTGGACTATGATACTTACGAAAATGTTCTTTGGGTGATGACGGATGACGGTTACGGTAATAGAGGAGCAAAAATCACTCTGAATGGAACGGAGACACCGGAAATTGTCCATGTACTTCCGCCGTCAGGTGTGGATCCCTCCGCCAATAATGAAGGCTTTGCCATTGCGGATGCTTCTTATACTGTAAACGGACAAAGGCCGGTATACCGGTTCCGGGATGGAGTTACATCCGGTGCACTGACAGTTGGTTCGTTGAATTGTGACTACAGTGAGACATCAGGAGATGATGGACAGCAGACTGGAGGAAATCAGCAGACCGGGGATAACCAGCAGACTGGTGGAAACCAGAACAGCGGAGACAAGAATGCCGGAGGAATGGATGCTCAGAATCAAAACTTTGCGGATCAAAATAAGACTGCCGTTTCTGAAAGTGATTCAGGAACACAGGCACCAAAAACCGGAGACAGCAGTAATGTACTTCTCTGGGCCGGAGCAGCCGTAATTTCTCTTGGAGGAGTAATCAGCGGCTTCATCATGAAAAAGAGACATTTTATGTAATGCTTTGTTAAAATAGCAGAAAGCTTCCGGGGTGAGTAAAAAAATCAGCTCATTCCGGAAGTTTTATTTCTGACAGAGATTCAAAAGAAATCACTGTTTCAGTTTCTCCGTCAGAGATGACAAGTTTCTGAAAGACAGAATCAATCCTGGTTACAATTCCTGAAACCTCTTTATAGATTCCAAGAGGTGGCGTGTCAGAATGGTGCATGTCCTCCTGAAAAAAACGAACTGAGAGAGAGCTTCCCTTTTCTACCCGAGAAAGGAGCACGGAAATCTGCAGAGACTTCTCTTCTGACAGAAGTTTTTTCGGGACCAGATTCTTTTTCCAGTCTTCCTCGGCGATTTCCTCTTCATATCCGCGCAGAGCGGCGAAAGGTGAGAAGATCTTTGCGCGGCCGGCAACGGGCATACGGGGATGCCTGTAGGATGGTTCCGGACGGGAAAGATGCAGAATATCCTGATATTTTGCAGTGACGATGCGTCCTTCTGCTGAATTTTTATAGTCTGTCATGGCAACATTTCTCCTTTTTATATGGCGGAAACAGATCAGGCCGTGTGGCCGCCGATCTGCCCGTTGCGCTCCCGCATGGTAGCGCCGTCTAAAAAGCTGGTACCTTTCAGTACCGCATTTTTTCCAAAGCGCTTCCGGATATCCAGCATGGATTCCTGAAGCTTCTTTTCTTTTTCCAGCTTCTTTGTGTCGGTAAACAGATTGAGCTGATATATGCCATCATCTTTTACCACCCGGTTTGCAGTGATTGTAATACGGCGCACCAGAAGACGGGGATCTGTGATCTGCTCAAACAGCTCTGAAGCTGCCTGGATCAGGCTGCCTGCCAGATTGGACGGAGGATCCAGACGGATCGTACCGTGTGCGCCTTTCGGAACTTTCCGGCCGTAGTGATCGATGTGAACTTCTCCGTGATATGAGCCGCTGTCGCAGTTTTCACGGTCATAGCCGATTCCCAGAGTCAGAGAATCCGTCGTCAGATTCTGTTCCAGAAGACGGTAGGAGAGACTTTCTGTCATCTCCTGGACGACGATCCGGGCTTTCTGATGGTCATAAGGGCAGGAGAGCACCTGGCCCTCACTGGTGCTGTTGTCCGAAGGGCGGTATGATTTAATATCCTGCATGGTGCACGGCTCGATCCCCCAGGCATGATCGATGAGGATTTCCGCATCAATACCAAATTCCTTGTAAAGCATATCTTCTTCTGTGAGGCTGGCCCGTGCCAGCTCGCCCATCGTATGAATCCCGTGCTTTTCCAGACGTCTGACGGTACCGGCACCTGTCTGCCAGAAATCGGTAAGCGGCTGATGATCCCAGAGAAGATACCGGAAAGATGCCTCATCAAGCTCGGAAATCCGGACGCCGTCCGGGTCCGGAGGCGTGCGTTTGGCAACGATGTCCATGGCAAGTTTGCAAAGGTACAGATTAGTCCCGATTCCCGCGGTGGCGGTGATGCCGGTGGCATAAAGGACTTCGCGGATCATTGCTTTGGCAAGGTCATGGGCGGACATCTGATAATGCTCCAGATAGGAGGTCACATCCATAAAGACTTCATCGATGGAATAGACATGAATGTCCTCCGGGGCAATGTATTTCAGATAGATGGAATAAATCTTTGCGGAAAGTTCCATATAGTAGGCCATACGGGGAGGGGCAACCAGATAGGAAACCGTAAGCGTCGGGTCCTGTTTCAAGGCATTTGCGTCAAAGGAAGGCTCTCCAAGAGACAGCCGTCCGTTTTGATTCAGTGCAGTATGACTCTGGATGGCGGCCTGAAGCCGGCGCGTATTGACTTCCTTGACCTTCTGAATGACTTCAAAGAGCCGTGCCCTGCCGGGAATCCCATATGCCTTCAGAGAAGGGGAGACGGCAAGGCAGATCGTCTTTTCCGTGCGGGATTCATCCGCCACTACCAGATTGGTGGTCAAAGGGTCGAGATGACGTGCTGCGCACTCGGCAGATGCATAGTAGGATTTCAGATCAATTGCGAGATAGGTTTTCATCTTGCGTCGCCTTCTTTCTTTTCAGAGTAACAGATTATACAGAAGCACTTCTTTCTACAAACCATCTTCCGACACGGCTTGGAAATAGAGGATCCGTACGTTCAAAAAACAGATGCTTTTCCTGACCGTGAATGACTACGGTATAACAGTCGCCCCGGGATAAAGCGGATGCAGGCCGGCAGTCCCGGACACTTTCGATGGGAAAGGTACGGCCGTCCGCCCAGGTGATGGCTGTCGGCTGCATATAGCCGGTGGCATCAAAAACGGAAGAAACACTGACATAAATGCGCTCTGTGGTATGTGGACCGGGAGCTGGACTGTGCAGGGGCTGATTCATACAAAGCGTCTCCTTTCCTGAAAATAGTGATCAAACAAAACAAACATATGTTCGAATTCTTCTGAGTTCATCATACTATAGAAAAACAGAGAATGTCAAGATGAAGAAACTTCCAGAAAAGAGAATCGTGTTCTGTTTTTCAGAAGAAAACCAATGGTTTCTTTTTTAACCCAAAGTTTAAAAAGCAGTTTATTGCTTTATGCAGCGGCAGATTGATATAATCAAAGCAGAACCGGACAACAGTTAGCGCGTATAAGGGGAAAAGAAAAATGAAAATCAATGAAATCATAAGAACAAGACGAATCTCGAAGCTTTTCGACCAGTGGGAGTACACTTCATATGTGGCACATTTTCAGTTATACTCAGCGCAAAAAGACTGGGTGAATACGCTGAAAGTTCTGGTGCCGATGCTGAAGTCAGTAACAAAGCGGTGGGATCTTAAGAAGTCCCCGCTTTACCAGCATATCCAGACAAAAAAAGTGGAGACTGAGGACAAATCCAGGATGAAGCAGATGTTGTTAAAAATGATCAAGGAAGATGAAGATACCGCATTTTTGCGGGAAAGAGACGAATTTCAGGATGCCGTCAAAGAAATAGAAGACGAAAACGGGGAATCATAAAAAAGCTTACAAAAACCCCGGTCGTCCGGCACGTGTGTACCGGATGACCGGGGTATATTTTTGCATTTTTCCTGTTGGTTATGCCTGCTGTCGTCGTTTCCCGGACCGGATTTTGATCAGATCGTAAATAGATACATAATGAAGTTCATCATTGTAAGCTGCTTCCGCATGGTAGGTGATCGGCAGCAGTCCGTTTGTCTCATTGTGAATCTCCACGCCGCGTTTCAGCCGTTCCAGAAACAGTTCTGTCTTTTCGTGGGAGTTTTCCCGGAAGATGGCGAGGAAAGTACGGCCGCTTTTTCTGCCGATAAAACACAGATCTTCCGCAGAAACCCGGAGAATATCCGCAAATTCCCGGAATACAGAATCTCCCGCCTCGTGCCCGTAAGTACGGTTCAGACGGTGGATATTATCAAAAGAAATCACCGCGCAGGAAATGTCATCTTCCAGTACTGTTTCAGAAAGCTTTACGAGTTCGTTTTTAAGTGCGGAAGTATTCGGAAGCCGGGTCAGAGCATCTGTCTGGGCCAGCTGGAACAGCCGCTGTTCTTTCTTTTTCTGACGGTTCCAGGAAATCAGATCGAAAGCAAGAAACGCAAGGCATCCGAAAAGCCCGGAAAAGAGAAAGATGGAATATTCCGTGGATAAAAAGTGTTCAGCACGGAGCAGAATACAAAACGCCATAAAAAAGAATACGATGAATATACCCTGTATCCATTTTAAAGCTCTATAAGATTTCATTACCAATCATCTCCTTTGGTGTTCCAATATCAAACCAGGTATTATAATTAAGTATAGAAAGAAAAAGTAAAAAATATGTGTTTTTTTTTCTTTGGATTTTATGAAAATCGTATCATAGTCTTGTGTCAAGTAAAATTTTAGATACAGGATGTTGATAACTATGTGGAAAGAGTGGATAACTTTGTGGACATGTCTAAAAAGCGTTTGGATAAAGCTTGGAGAATCTGTAGAAAAAAATAGTTGGTTTTCGACACGGGAAAGTGGATAAAGGGTAAAAAAGGAGGATAAAAAACCAGATTGAAGAAAAAGTTATCCACATAATAGGGAAAAGAGGGAATAAAAGAAAATAGAGAGGATATAGTATGGAAAAGCCCGATTTTTAAGAGAAACTGAAGGATAGATACTAATAAACCGGGGAAAGAAAAGAGGAAAAAAAGAAAGTTATCCACAACTTTATCCACATAAGGTGGACAGTTTTGCATGTGGAGAAAAACGGTGTGAATATCGTGGAAAAACAGAATCGGGATGTGTAAAAAGAAAAGTGCACGGAAAAGTGGATTTTTTTCACTTTCTTTCCGAAGATATGGTAAACTATAAGGTACGAAGAAAAACAGGGGAGACATATGATGAAAAGAAAAATGAAAAAAATACTGGCAGGACTGCTCTGTATTGCAGCGGTTACAATGCCCGCATCAGGAGTCAGTGCGGCGGATGCAGAGGAGGAGGCGAAGCAGTCCTATGCGCTTCCGGTTCAGAGTAATGAGATTGAAAACTGGCCGGAAGGTCCTGCAGTCTATGGAAAGTCGGCCATTGTGATCGATGCCGATACAAAGGCGGTACTTTATGCAAAGAATATTGATGATGAGCACTATCCGGCGAGTATTACGAAAGTGATGACAGCACTTCTGGCGGCGGAAAATGGAGATCTGGAGACTGGACGGGTGACGATCTCACAGGAAAGCGTGGATTTCCTCGAACCGGGGGACGCTTATATCGGGATGCGGCCGGGAGAGGAGATATCCCTGACGGATGCGCTGTACGGGGTACTCCTGGCATCGGCAAACGAGGTGTCCTACGCGGTTGCGGAAAATATCGGCAATACACTTTCAGGAACCGGAACGGGATATGAAAAGTTTGTGGCGGCCATGAATGACCGGGCCGGGGAGCTTGGTGCCACCCATACGCATTTTGTCAATCCGCACGGCCTGCAGGATGAAAATCATTATACGTCGGCACATGATATGGCACTGATTTCGTCAGAGCTGTTTTCTCATCCTGAGCTCATGGAAATCATGCAGACATATGAGCATACGATTGGACCTACCAATCTGGAGACAGAGTCCCGGACATTCCAGCAGAGGCATGAGATGCTGGTCAACTGGAACGATCATTATTATGAGTACTGTGTCGGAGGAAAAACAGGATATACTGATGAGGCCGGAAATACACTGATTACTCTTGCGGACAACGGAAAAATGCACCTTGTCTGCGTGGAGATGGAGACAAGAGGCCAGCACATTTATGATGATACAAGAAGTATTCTGGATTACGCGTTTGAGAATTTCA
This sequence comes from Pseudoflavonifractor sp. BSD2780061688st1 E11, assembly GCF_005844125.1. NCBI lineage: Bacteria > Bacillati > Bacillota > Clostridia > Eubacteriales > Oscillospiraceae > Pseudoflavonifractor > Pseudoflavonifractor sp. BSD2780061688st1 E11. The sequence continues at coordinate 29,305 of NZ_SPHM01000031.1, read as the reverse complement.
CCAGGCAGGAGGTAGAAAGCAGTGTTCTGGAGCAGGCACAGGAAGAAGCACATGCAACTGTCACGGAGACAGAACCGGTTTATGTAAGTCTTCCGGCTGACGCTTCCCAGGAAGACCTGAAGTTTGAGACCGGAGAAGAAAATGGAGAGTCCATGCTGTATCTGACGTATGAAGGACAGACTGTCGGCAAAGCAAAAGCGGATGTCGATGAGAAAGCCGTGGCCCGGAAGGAAAAAGAAGAGCAGGGAACAGCATCGGTTCTGGACATCATCAAAAATGTATTCGAGGGAAGACAGTGGATCGTGATCGCAGCGGCAGCGGCTGTAATCATTGTGGCAGTTGTGATTCTGATTCTGGTATTCCGCAGAAGAAGACGGAGATCGTTCCTGAGGACGAGCAGACGGCAGAAGCGTCTGGAGCGTCAGAGACGGAGAAGAATGAAGAGAGCCGCCAGAAGAAGCAGAAGGCGCGGAAGGAAAAGATGGTAAAAATACTTGACGCATACGAAAACTATCAAGTATAATAAACGAAGTATGGGACAGACCATACATAAATATATCGAAAAAGCGATGACGAAGAGAGTAAGACAGATGTCAAAAGCCTTCAGCGAGCCGGAGATGGTGTGAGCCCGGTGTAAGTAGACCCTGCCTGAAGATCACTTCCGAGCTGCAGACGCTGAACGGGAATCCTACTAAGCGCTGCCGGTATTCTGCCGTTACCAAGAGCGCATATGAACGTATGCAGTAACAGGTGGTACAGCGAAAGATTATACTCTCGTCCTATTACGGACGGGAGTTTTTTTCTTAGAAAAATTCTAAAAGGAGAGAAGAGCATGTATCAGAAAGTTTCAACCGATTTGAAATTTGTTGACAGAGAAAAAGAAGTAGAAAAATTCTGGGAAGAAAACCATATTTTTGAAAAAAGTATGGAAAACAGAAAAGAAGGCGAGACATACACGTTCTATGACGGACCTCCGACGGCCAACGGAAAACCGCACATCGGACATGTCCTCACCCGTGTTATCAAAGATATGATTCCGAGATATCAGACGATGAAAGGAAAGATGGTTCCGAGAAAAGCAGGATGGGATACCCACGGACTGCCGGTAGAACTTGAAGTGGAGAAACTGCTTGGACTGGATGGAAAAGATCAGATCGAAGAATATGGTCTTGAGCCGTTCATCGGTAAATGTAAAGAGAGTGTATGGAAATATAAAGGTATGTGGGAGGACTTTTCTGCTACAGTTGGTTTCTGGGCGGACATGGAGCATCCGTATGTTACCTATGACAATGATTTTATCGAGTCCGAGTGGTGGGCATTAAAGCAGATCTGGGAGAAAGGACTTCTTTACAAAGGATTTAAGATCGTTCCTTACTGCCCGCGCTGCGGAACACCGCTTTCCGCGCAGGAAGTAGCGCAGGGATACAAGGACGTAAAAGAGCGTTCCGCAATCGTGCGTTTCAAGGTAAAAGATGAAGACGCTTATATTCTTGCATGGACAACAACGCCCTGGACACTGCCGTCCAACGTGGCTCTCTGTGTAAATCCGGACGAGTCCTATGTGAAAGTAAATGCAGCTGACGGACGTGTATATTATATGGCAGAGGCACTTCTTGATCAGGTGCTCGGCGGACTTGCAAAAGAAAAAGGCGAAAAGGCCTATGAAATTGTAGAGCGCTATACAGGAAAAGAGCTGGAAGGCAAAGAATACATTCCACTCTATGAAGGAGCTGCAAAGGCAGCAGAAAAGCAGAATAAGAAAGCATTTTACGTGTTGTGCGACACCTATGTTACACTGACAGACGGAACCGGAGTCGTTCACATTGCACCGGCATTCGGTGAAGACGATGCCAAGGTGGGACGCCGCTATGATATGCCGTTTGTACAGTTTGTAAACGGAAAGGGAGAACTGACGGAGGAGACACCGTTTGCGGGTATCTTCTGTAAAAAAGCAGACCCGATGGTTCTTGAGGATCTGGACAAGAGAGGACTTCTCTTCTCAGCTCCGAAATTTGAGCACAGCTACCCGCACTGCTGGAGATGCGACACTCCGCTGATCTACTACGCAAGAGAATCCTGGTTTATCCGCATGACAGAAGTCAAAGATGACCTGATCCGCAACAATAATACGATCAACTGGATTCCGGAAAGCATCGGTAAAGGACGTTTCGGCGACTGGCTGGAAAACGTTCAGGACTGGGGCATCAGCCGGAACCGTTACTGGGGAACTCCGCTGAATATCTGGGAATGTGAATGTGGACATCAGCATTCCATTGGAAGTATCGAAGAGCTGAAATCAATGTCCGACAACTGTCCGGACGATATTGAGCTTCACCGTCCATATATCGATGACGTGACGATTAAATGTCCAAAATGTGGAAAAGAAATGCACCGTGTGCCGGAAGTAATCGACTGCTGGTTTGACAGCGGATCCATGCCGTTTGCGCAGCATCACTATCCGTTTGAGAATAAAGAACTGTTTGAGCAGCAGTTCCCGGCAGATTTCATCTCCGAAGCGGTAGACCAGACAAGAGGATGGTTTTACTCTCTGCTTGCGATTTCCACACTGCTCTTCAACAAGGCGCCGTATAAGAACGTCATTGTTCTTGGACATGTGCAGGATGAAAACGGCCAGAAGATGAGTAAGTCCAAAGGAAACGCGGTTGATCCGTTTGAGGCTCTTGAAACTTACGGAGCCGACGCGATCCGCTGGTACTTCTATGTCAACAGCGCACCGTGGCTTCCAAACCGGTTCCATGGAAAGGCAGTCCAGGAAGGACAGCGTAAATTCATGGGAACACTGTGGAATACGTACGCATTTTTCGTACTGTATGCGAATATTGATGAGTTTGACGCTACAAAATATAAACTGGAATATGAAAAACTGTCCGTCATGGACAAATGGCTTCTTTCCAAACTCAATACGCTTGTAAAGACGGTAGATGACAATCTTGCCAATTACCGGATTCCGGAGACTGCAAGAGCACTGCAGGAATTCGTAGATGATATGAGTAACTGGTATGTCAGAAGATGCCGCGAGCGTTTCTGGGCAAAAGGAATGGAACAGGATAAAATCAATGCGTATATGACACTGTATACAGCGCTTGTGACAGTATCAAAAGCGGCGGCTCCGATGATTCCGTTCATGACAGAAGAGATCTATCAGAATCTCGTAAGAAGTCTTGATCAGAGTGCGCCGGAAAGCATTCATCTGTGCGACTTCCCGGAGGTAAATGAGGCGTACATCGACGCGGAACTGGAGCGCTACATGGACGAAGTTCTGAAGATCGTTGTAATGGGCCGTGCATGCAGAAATGCGGCTAATATCAAGAACCGTCAGCCTATCGGCAAGATGTTTGTCAAAGGTGTGGAGGAACTTCCGGAATATTACAGAGAGATTATTACAGAAGAGCTCAATGTAAAAGAAATGGAGCAGACAGAGGATGTCCGGGCATTTACAACCTACACATTCAAACCACAGTTAAAGACAGTCGGACCAAAATACGGAAAGCTGCTTGGCGGTATTAAGAAAGAGCTCGAGACTCTGGACGGCAATCAGGCAATGGATGATCTTGAGAGCAATTCCGAACTGAAATTCACAGTTGATGGAAATGAAGTAGTTCTTACAAAAGAGGATCTGCTCATTGACATGACACAGACAGAAGGATATGTATCTGAAAGCGATTATGGAATTACAGTTGTTCTGGATACCAATCTGACACCGGAACTTCTGGAAGAAGGATTTGTGCGTGAAATCATCAGTAAGATCCAGACGATGAGAAAAGAAGCCGGTTTCGAAGTGACAGACAAGATCCATATAACATATACTGGAAGTGAGAAAGCAGAAACTGTTTTCGCAGAGAACCGACAGGAAATTTCAGAAGATGTTCTTGCTGTATCCATGGAAAAAACAGAGCCGGCAGGCTATGTAAAAGAGTGGAAAATTAACGGCGAGGCTGTTACGATTGGAGTGGCAAAAGAAAACTAATCATCAGACATTCAAAATGTTCAGGAAGGAAAAGGAAGATGTACAGTAAAAGATTTGAGAAAGAAGCTTTTAAAGAGGAAGTAAAGAATAATATTAAAAACCTTTATAGAAAAACAATCGAAGAAGCAACCGGACGGCAGATCTTTCAGGCAGTTTCCCTTGCCGTAAAAGAGACGATCATTGATTACTGGCTTGCGACGCAGGCAGAAATGGAAAAAGAAGATCCAAAGACAGTATATTACATGTCCATGGAGTTCCTGATGGGAAGGGCTTTGGGCAACAACCTGATCAATATGACTGCTTATAAAGAAGTCAAAGAAGCGCTGGATGAGATGGGAATCGATCTGAATGCGGTAGAGGATGAGGAACCGGATCCGGCTCTTGGAAATGGTGGTCTCGGAAGACTTGCGGCCTGCTTTCTTGATTCCCTTGCGACACTGGGGTATCCGGCCTACGGCTGCGGAATCCGTTACCGTTACGGCATGTTCAAGCAGAAAATCGAGAACGGATATCAGGTGGAAGTACCGGACAACTGGCTCAAGGACGGCAACCCGTTTGAGATTCGCCGTGATGAGTACGCAAAAGAAGTCCGTTTCGGAGGAGATGTACGAATCGAATACGACCCTGTGACGAAACGAAACAATTTCATTCAGGAAAACTACAGCTCTGTTCTTGCTGTACCGTATGATATGCCGATTATCGGATACGGAAATCATGTAGTCAATACACTGAGAATCTGGGATGCGGAAGCAATTACGGACTTCCATCTGGACGCGTTTAACCGCGGTGATTACAGACATGCGGTGGAACAGGAAAATCTGGCAAAGATGATTGTAGATGTGCTTTATCCTTGTGATGACCACTATGCAGGAAAAGAATTACGTCTGAAACAGCAGTATTTCTTCATCTCTGCCAGCCTTCAGGCGCTGCTGGTACGGTATAAGAAGAAACATGACGATGTCCGCAAACTTCATGAGAAAGTAACCATTCAGATGAATGATACCCATCCGACACTGGCAGTTGCAGAACTGATGCATCTCCTGATTGACCAGGAAGGACTGGAGTGGGATGAAGCATGGGATGTGACGACAAAGACAGTTGCCTATACGAATCATACAATTATGGCGGAGGCGCTGGAAAAATGGCCGGTTGATCTGTTCTCCAGACTTCTTCCTCGTATTTACCAGATCATCCAGGAAATCGACCGCAGATTTATTGAGCAGATCCGCGCAAGATATCCGGGCGATGAAGGAAGAGTAGCAAGAATGGCTATCATCCGTGACGGTCAGGTGAAGATGGCACATCTTGCCATTGTAGCGGGATATTCTGTAAACGGTGTGGCAAGACTTCACACAGAGATTCTCAAACATGAGGAGCTGAAAGATTTCTACGACATGATGCCGGAGAAATTCAATAATAAAACAAACGGAATTACCCAGAGAAGATTCCTCATGCATGGAAATCCGCTCCTTGCAGACTGGGTGACAAAGCGCATCGGAGATGGATGGATTACCGACTTGTCTCAGATGAGCAGGCTGAAAAAATATGTGGATGATCCAAAAGCGCTTGCGGAATTCCGTGAGATTAAATACCAGAACAAGCTGCGCCTGGCAGAATATATTAAGAAATATAATGGAATTGAAGTGGATCCGAGATCGATTTTTGATGTGCAGGTAAAACGTCTCCATGAATACAAACGTCAGTTTTTGAATATTCTTCATGTGATGTACCTGTACAATCAGATCAAAGATCACCCGGAGATGTATTTCTATCCGAGAACGTTTATCTTCGGCGCAAAGGCAGCGGCAGGATATGTCCGTGCCAAGGAGACAATCAAGCTGATCAATTCTGTTGCGGATGTCATCAACAATGACAAGAGCATCAACGGAAAGATCAAAGTTGTATTTATCGAAGATTATCGTGTATCCAATGCAGAGATCATCTTTGCGGCAGCAGATGTCAGCGAACAGATTTCCACAGCATCCAAAGAGGCATCCGGTACCGGAAACATGAAATTTATGCTTAATGGTGCTCCGACTCTTGGAACCATGGATGGTGCCAATGTAGAGATCGTTGAAGAAGTTGGAATTGAAAATGCATTTATCTTCGGACTTTCATCCGATGAGGTTATCAACTTTGAGAACAACGGCGGATACAATCCGGCAGATATTTACTTTAATGACTGGGACATCAAACGAGTCGTTGATCAGCTGATCGACGGAACGTACTCCAATGGAGACAGGGAGATGTACAGAGATCTCTACGATTCACTTGTCAACACACACGGTCAGGAACGTGCGGACAGATACTTCATTCTGAAAGACTTCCGTTCTTATGCAGACGCACAGAAACGTGTGGAAGAAGCATATAAAGACAGAGAAGGATGGGCTAAGAAAGCGCTCATGAATGTTGCATGCTGCGGCAAATTCTCTTCTGACAGAACGATTCAGGAATACGTAGATGACATCTGGCATCTGGACCACATTAAGGTTGATGCATAATTCGCCTGCAAAAAGGACAGGAATAAGAATAAAAATCCTCTCATACGTTGTATGGGAGGGTTTTTTATGCTTCGGAAATGGAAAAAATATGGCTGTATTTTGTTTCTTCTGATTGCGCTGCCATATGTAATCACGATTTTTATCAACGGGCCGATGCGCCTGGCGCCTCCACGGCAGGAGGAAACAGAAGTAATGGTGCAAAGCGGGGAAGATGACAGGCTTTTGACCATGTCTCTGGACGCGTATGGAATGGGCATGCTGGCAAAAGAGATCTCGATGGAGATGGATATAGAGACGATCAAAGCGCAGGCGGTCATTGTGCGGACCGGGATCTACAAAAAGATGACAGAGCAAAAAGAAGGAGAAGAACTTGTTTTTACCGATCATTTTTATACAGTGGACGAAATGGAAAAAGAGTGGAAGAGCCATATGCAGGAATATTATGAGAAGCTTTCAAAAGCGTGGAATGAGACGAAAGAAAGAATTCTTGTCTATGAGGATCATCCGGCATATACACCGTACTGCCGTCTGACAAATGGAAAGACAAGAGATGCGAAAGAAGCACTCGGAACGGATCAGTATCCGTACCTGAAAAGTGTAGACTGTGCGGAAGACAAGGATGCGGAGGATGCGTTTCAGTCAAAAGAAATCGATGGAACCGGGTATGAAATCACAAAGCAGGACAGCGCCGGATATGTGCTGGAGATCAGGCAGGGAGAAGAGATAATGGATGGAGATACGTTCCGGGACCGGTGGGAGCTTGCTTCGTCCTGCTATACATTGAAAGAAGAAAATAAAAAAACGACCGTCATCACTCAGGGTATCGGCCATGGACTTGGAATGAGCCAGAATATGGCCGAATCCATGGCGAAAGAGGGAAAAGACTACAAAGAGATTCTGAATTATTTTTTTGAAGGAACTGTCTTAAAAGAAGTTGCGGAAATTTTGAAAGACACAGAATAAGCTTCCTGGTTTCTGGCAAAGATAATGCCAGAGGTGATGAAGATGAACAACAATAAGCGCGCTCCTAAAAAACGTCGGGGAGCAAAAATCGGGCTGGCAGTCTGCATGGCGGCAGCAGTAGTTCTGACGGGTGTCTATACATTTCAGCAATACAAAAGCAATGTTAAAAATGAGATGGCAAAGATTGAGGAGGAAAGCCGTCAGGAGCTGGAAGAATACCAGAGCGCAGATGCGGGGGATGTAATCAATGATTCTACAGACGATGTGACAGAAGAAGGAGTATCTGATTTTTCCGGCAGCGGTATTTCTGAAGAGGCAGAGGATCCTGCATCCTCCGGCACAGATGCGGCAGATAACGGTACAGCTTCCGGCGGGACGACATCCCAGAGCGGAACTTCCGGCACGGACAGTACCGCAAACGCAGTAGATTCAGACAGCAGTACGATTGATTCCGCGGAAACGGCAGGGGCCGGCAGCGAGATCAATTTCAGCGAGGGCGACAAGCTGATCTGGCCGGTCAGCGGCGCGGTTCTGATGAATTACAGCATGGACAAGACCGTGTACTTTGCAACACTGGAGGAGTATAAATACAATCCGGCTCTGATTATCGGAGGAGCTGTCAACGATCAGGTCATTTCCGCAGGAAAAGGAATTGTCAAATCCATCGACAAAACGCCGCAGGAAGGAACGACCGTTACAGTAGACATGGGAAACGGATATGAGGCCATCTACGGACAGCTGCAGAATGTACAGGTCAAGACCGGGGACAGCGTAGAAGCAAAAACCGTGCTCGGCTATCTGGCGGAACCTACCAGATACTACAGCGTAGAAGGGTGCAATCTGTACTTTGAATTCCGCAAAGACGGACAGCCGATTGATCCGTTACAATATTTAAGCGAATAACATCCAGGGGCGGCTCTGACGGAGAGAGTGCCCCTGGATTTTTGGTGCAGGTCTGAAAACGTATGTGACTAAGAGAAATAAATATGCTAAAATCAACTTATAATGCCAGGGGAAAGGAGTCGGAGAGACGGCAATGAGTAATTGGAATGATGCAGAAGTCGTAAAGCAGCAATATGCAACTGAAACAAATTTGAATATAAGAATCGCTATTCACGAAAAATATTCAACGAATAAAATGGGGTTTGGAAACTGGATCTTTTCTAATTATGAAATTTCTGATGGGATGAAAGTGTTAGAATTGGGATGCGGAACAGGAGATATGTGGAAAGACAAAGAAGCAATGATTGCTTCCTGCTCAAAATTGGTACTTTCTGATTTTTCTGCTGGTATGGTCAAGGTTTCCAAAGAAACTGTCAGCATCCATGATAATGTTGAATACCAGGTTATTGATATTCAGGATATACCGTTTGGGAACGAAACATTTGACATCGTAATTGCCAATATGATGCTGTATCATGTGCCGGATTTACATAGAGCGTTGACAGAGGTAAGGCGCGTGTTAAAAAAGGGTGGAAAATTTTATTGCGCTACTTATGGAGAACATGGTATTACAGAATATCTCACGACATTATTTTCTGAATATGGGGTTGAAGACAGCATAAATAAAAATTTCACACTTCAAAATGGGTACGAAATACTAGGAAAAGTTTTCTCAAAAGTTGAGAAATTAGAATATGTGGATTCGCTGCAAGTAAGGGAAGTGGACGATATGGTCGAATATATTTATTCGTTATCCAGCATGATGCCGTTGCGGAATGTGCCTAAGCAGGATTTTAAGAATATGTTACTTCAACATACTTCCAATGGCATATTACATGTGCCGAAAGAATACGGGATGTTTCGAGCGGAGTAGAAATGATTGCAAACGGCGGAATCATTTGATAACTATTGTCAAATTCTGTCGGAGAAAATATGTTTGACAGTTCTGCCCTGGTGTGATAACATAAATTGGTCAAAATTGAAAAGCAAAGCAAAGATCATATGGTTTTCCTGTTTCAGAATTAAACAGGCATATGGTCTTTTTTATTCTGTGGAAGAAGGAGAGAGAAAATGGAAAAGACGAATGAGTTTATGAAGACCGGAAAGGTATTTCCGCTTCTGATGTCCATGTCGGTCCCTATGATGCTTTCCATGCTGATTCAGTCGCTGTATAATATTGTCGACAGTATTTATGTATCAAGGCTTGGAACGGACGCTTTGACGGCGGTTTCTCTTGCGTATCCGCTGCAGAACGTGGTGACATCGGTGGCGGTCGGAATTGGAGTCGGAATCAGTTCGGCCATTGCGATCCATCTTGGGGCCGGAAGGCAGGAGAAAGCGAATAGGGCTGCGACTATTGGAATTGCGCTGACGGTGATTCACTGTATTTTATTTGTGATTCTTGGACTGCTTGTCACAAAACCGTTTCTTGCGATGTTCACAAAAAATGAAGTGATTGTGGATTTGGCGTGCGATTATACTTATATTGTACTGTGTCTGTCCTTTGGGTGCCTTTTGCAGATTGCCTTTGAGAAGATTTTTCAGGGAATCGGTGAGATGAAGATTACGATGATTCTTCTTGCGACCGGGGCGGTCATCAATATCATTCTGGATCCGATTATGATTTTCGGACTTCTCGGCTGTCCGGCCATGGGAGTAAAAGGCGCGGCATACGCTACGGTTATCGGCCAGATTACGGCGTTTCTGCTCTATATTGTCGTATATAAGAGACGGCGGTTTGCCGTTCAGATCCATCCGAAGTATCTGAAGCTGGATAAGGCAATGATCCGGCAGATTTACAGTGTAGGAATTCCATCCAGTATTATGCTGACGCTGCCATCGGTTCTGGTCAGTGTGCTTAACCGGATTCTGGGAGGATTTTCGGATGTGTATGTGGCGGTTCTGGGAGTTTACTATAAGCTTCAGACTTTCATTTATATGCCGGCGAATGGAATTGTGCAGGGAATGAGGCCGCTGATCGGCTATAATTATGGAGCGGGAGAAAAAGAGCGGGTGAGAAGCATTATCCGGTACAGCCTGTTATCCGCAGGATGTATTATGCTGATCGGTACGGTGCTGTCGCTTACTGTTCCGGGACAGATTTTCGCGCTGTTTGATGCGGAAGAGTCTCTTCTGCAGGCGGGAATTACGGCGCTTCGGATTATCTGCCTTGGATTTCTGGTTTCCACTATCGGTGTGATTTATTCCGGAGTTTTTGAGTCGATAGGAGAGGGAAAGCATTCTCTTGTAATTTCGCTCTTGCGGCAGTTTGTCATCACGATTCCGTGTGCATTTTTGCTGTCCCGCGTTTTCGGACCTGCAGGGGTGTGGATATCTTTTCCAGCCGGAGAAGTCATCGCTGCAGTGGCGGCGGTTATTCTTTTGAAGCGGTTTAAAGAGGGAGCATATTCACCTTTTTAGGAGGAAACATGGAGGAGAAGAAAGAAACGATCCAGAAAAATTATACTTATATTCTGAAGTGCAGTGACGGGACACTTTATACCGGATGGACCAATGATCTGACAAAGCGCCTGAAGGCCCACAACGACGGCAGAGGCGCCAGATATACGAAGACGAGACGTCCGGTTGCGCTTGCCTACTATGAGAGCTTCTGTTCAAAAGAAGAGGCGATGAGGCGGGAATATGAGATCAAACATCTAACACGGAAAGAAAAGGAAAAGCTGATTGAAAATCAAAAAGAAAACCCGGCCTGATGTCAGATCAGAGCCGGGTGAGAAGACTGTGCGTCATGCATGGTCTTTTATTTTGCGATCAGGTTATTGCGGTAAGGTTATTACAATACGAAGGCGTACATCACAATAAAGTGGCACATGCTTCCACCCATGACAAAGAGATGGAAAATCTCATGGGATCCGAAATTTTTATGCCGGTTATTGAAAATCGGAAGTTTCAGCGCGTAGATAACACCGCCGATTGTATAAATGATACCGCCTGCAAGAAGCCATCCGAATGCTGCAGGAGAAAGGGTATTTAAAATCTGGGTGAAAGCAAGGACGCAGGTCCAGCCCATTCCAATATAGAGAACGGAAGAAACCCATTTCGGACAGAATACCCAGAAGGCTTTCAAGATAATTCCCACAATGGCAATACCCCACACGAGAGCAAGAAGGATGGTTCCTGTCCGCCCTTTTAACGTAATCAGGCAGATCGGGGTGTAGCTTCCGGCAATCAGGACGAATATCATCATGTGGTCAATTTTTTTGAGAATCGTATTTGCCCTCTCAGAGAGATCAAACGTATGGTAGGTGGTGCTCGCCGCATACAATAAGATCAGGCTGAGTGCGTAAATACTCAGGGAAATCAGATAAATATGATCCGGCTCCCTTGCGGCCTTGATCAACAGCGGAACTGCAGCAAAAATAGCCATCAGCATTCCGATAAAATGTGTAATGGCGCTTCCTGGATCTTTTAAATGTCTGCTATGTCTATTCATAAAACTACCTCCTGTCTGAACATGCTGAAAAAACAACATGTAGTTTTCGATACTACGTAATCTATATGCTAATATTATATCCGATATTCCAAAAAATCAATAGTAAAATTGCGAAAGAAAAATAAAGATTTGAACAGAAAATATTTAAAATCCACAACTGGACTGGTTAAAAATAATAAAACTGGATGTTTTAAAGAATCCAGTTTGGTGATAATATGAGGCAAGAAACAGAGGAAAGAGGGCAGAATTATGAATCAGAGACATCAGACAACAACTAAACTTGCGCAGACCGCGATTTTCGCGGCAGTGTGTTATGTAGCATTTGCGTTTTTGCAGATAAAAATTCCGGTTCCGGGCGGCGATGCGACGTCGATCCATGCAGGAAATGCATTTTGCGCGCTGGCGGCGCTGATCCTTGGGGGCGGTTACGGAGGGCTGGCCGGAGCAGTCGGCATGACAATCGGAGACCTCCTGGATCCGATTTATATTGTAGGAGCACCGAAGACATTCGTGCTGAAATTCATGATTGGTCTGATTGTCGGGCTTGTTGCGCACAGAATCGCCAAGATCAACGACAGTACCGATAAAAAGTATGTGATGAAATGGAGCACACTGGCATGCGTGGCGGGACTTGGATTTAATGTAATCGCAGATCCTGTTGTGGGATATTTTTATAAGCAGTACATTCTCGGACAGCCGCAGCAGATGGCGGAGACACTGGCCAAGATCAGCGGGGCGGCGACACTGATCAATGCGGTCGTATCGATCGTGCTTGCCGGACTGCTTTACAATGCGGTTCGCCCGGTTCTCTTAAAGAGCGGGTTGATTACGAAAGAGATAAGAAGGACAAAGGCGGTATAAGAAATGAATGACCGGAAAATCAAGACGATAGTAAGTATGGCCTTTTTTACGGCGATTACATTCCTTGGGATTCAGGCGTTCCGGATTCCGGTTCCGGCGGTGGTCGGAACACCGTTTATCCACTTTGGACACGTATTTGTGGTACTGGGGATGCTTCTTCAGGGCGGCAGGAAAGGGGCCGTCACCGGAACAGCAGGGCTTGTCATTTTTGACCTCCTCAACGGATATGTACAGTCCATTCCGCAGGTATTTGTGGAGACGATTGTGAAATGTCTTCTGGTGGGAGCGCTGTTCGCATGGTTCCGAAAAAGAGCAGACGGCGATCAGAAAAAAGAGTACCGGGGCGCCGTGATCTGCAGTATTGTTTACGCAGTTTTAAATATTCTCATTGAGTGGGGAATGGGAATCCTTGGACTGGTCATCACAGGAAGCGGCATCGGCGCGGCAGTGGCAGCATCCACCGCTTCGATTCCGGCAACCGTATTCAATGCAGTCTTTATGGCTGTGGCGGTCAGCATCCTGTATCTGCCGGTGAAACGGATTTATCAGAGAGTGATGTAAAAAGAAAAGGAAGAAATCGCGGATGATTTCTTCCTTTTTTCTGTGTCTTATTTCTTTCCTGCGAATAAGAATCCCATAAACCGGATAAAGACATAGGCAACAAACAGGACTGCGATCACGGTCTCGATCGTCACCACACCGGAGAGGAAAGAGATTGGTCTGCCCATGTTCATCAGGCAGGCGGAAGCCTGTTTCATCGCGATGGCACTGATGACAAACGGGAAAGTGAAGGATGCATAGGACGGATAGAATGGAAGCTTCAGGTATGTCACTGCTTTAACAAGCGAGAACACATACAGGATTGCTGCCACGATCATCAGTCCGATGAGCAGTCCATAGGATTTTGTCTCTACCGACTGGGTATAACCTGCGATACAAAGGCTTGCAGGCGCCGCATAGATACAGATCAGCGGCTTTGCAGGTTCCGGAATTTCCTTAAAATTGATGTACCGGTATGTAATAAGAATCAGCAGTACAACAAGCGAAATCAGGCCGAACCAGAAAGCGGCCGCTCCGATGGTCAGCCAGCCGAATGCCGGAGCTGTCACTGCTGCAACTGCAATTCCTACATAAACGATAAAGTAACTTGCAAATACTTTTGGCATCTGAAGCTTCACGATAAAAATTACTGTAAAATACAGGATCATTACGATGTGAAGCAGGATTGCCAGAATCCAGATCACAAATGCTGCATTTCCGATAAAAGGCTTCACATAGGTGCTCAAAAGCATAAGTGCCATAGGGAAGGTGGCGGCAACACTTGCCATGATCGGATTTTTCATGTCCTCTTTGATCATGCCCGGAAACAGAATCAGTTTCAGGATAAGCAGGATCAGAAGAAGGCCTGCGAGGATACCGCAGAAATAGCGGACTCCTTCGGAATAGCTCTGCAGGAGATTGCCGAGGGCGGCAAGACCAAGCATGACCCCGCTCAAAGGTACGGGTACTTTTTTGATTACATTTTTCATTGTCAGAACCTCACTTAAGCTGTCTGTTCGTCTGTGTTTGTAAGTCCGAGTTCGCGTACAACGATCTCAGCTACTTTTCCGGCACAGAGTCCGGTGAAATAGATGCACTGTTCTTTGTGTTCGCCCTTGCCCATGTCAAATTCTTTTGTCAGGACACGGCAGCATACGGAGTGCTTTCCGTTTGCTTCACGGAACCAGCTGTGAAGTTCGTTTGTCAGTTCCATACATTTTACAACCTTTGGATCCTTCGGTCCGTTTGGCTCTGTTCTTCCGAAAAGCATGCCAAGAGCAAGGATGCCACCGTTTAATGCGCCACACATACAGCCGGAACGTCCTGCTCCTACGGACATACCGGAAGACATTGCAATGACCTCCTTCGGAACATCAAGCTCGAAATTGTCTCTTACAGATGCCATAACAGCTTCGCAGCAGAAGTACCCGTTTCTATAGTAGTCCTCAGCGTCTTTGCGCACTTTGCTTACACTTACTTCATTTTTTACGTTCATTTTTTCTTCCTCCTTTGAATGTGTAACTTCTGTGGTAAAAGTATAAGGCAGAGGAAGAATGGTGAGAAATAGAAAAAGGAAATAATTGTTGAAATCAATTGAAATTGTTTATAAGAGCAGGAAAATTTAACAAAATGGAAATGAAAAACAGGAGAATATTTTGGAGAAAATTGTAGAAAAAGAAGAAAAGCAGAAGCGTTTTATTGAGGGGCATCAACTACCTGGATAGATGCCCCAGTTTAATTTCCCGCATCCAGTCCATGACATGGTTGCAGAATAATGTGACAGCTTCACTGACCGGCTCCCCGCGGCGGGTCAGCATACAGATTTTCCATTCGTAGGTATCGTCAGAAAACGGGATAAGGCAAAGTCCCTGGGATTTCATGTCCTCGAAGACAAAATCGACTGTCACAGATACCCCTTTATTGGCCTTCACCATTTTATGGCAGAGGCTGAAGCCGCTCGTTTCAAAGACAATATTCGGTTCAAATCCGGCCTTTCGGCATCTGTCCACGATCAGATGATGAATCTTAAACTGTCCGCTTTCTATATATAAAGGCTCGCCTTTCAAGTCCTCGATGGTGACGCTTTTTCTCCGGCTTAAAGGATGGGACTCGTTGACAAGAAGGCATACAGGAAAGCTTTCCATTTCTGTGATATCATAGAGGCCATCCTCAAAATCGGCAATGGAAAACGCAACATTTCCATTCTTCTCCAGAAACAGGCGCTCTGTCTGAAGATCCGGGTATTCCCGGTAAGAAAACTGGATTTCCGGATAACGCTTTTGAAATGCCATAATACAATCCGGAGTGACAAGGCGGAGAATTCCATAGGAGGAAAGCAGATCGACAATGCCGTGATTTCTCTGGCGGATATTCAAAAGCTCTTTTTTCAGGCTCCCGTATTCAGCGGTAACGGAAAAAGAGTGATGAAGAAAACATTCTCCGCTTTCGGTCAGCCGGATGCCCTGCGGGGAACGGTCGATGAGCGTACAGTCCAGTTCGTTTTCCATGTTTTTAATAATTTTACTTAAGCCCTGAGGAGTCATATACAAGAGCTTTGCTGCCCTGGTGATGCTCCCCTCACGGGCTGTAGTCTGAAAAATGTAAAAATCCTGAATATCCATAGATTCCGGCCCCCCCTTTGATAAAAACAGGCACACTTCTGTGTGCCTGTCAGATTCTGATCAGTAAATTTTAGTAGTTTTCTACTTTTCTTTCAAAATAAGCCTTCGGATGAGCACATACCGGGCAGACTTCCGGAGCCTCTTCGCCTTCATAGATATATCCACAGTTGTTGCATTTCCATCCAAGAGGAGCGTCTCCTTTGAAAGTATTTCCTGCTTCGAATGTAGCAAGAATCTTATTGTAACGTTTCTCGTGAGCGGCCTCTACCTGTGCAACAAGTTCGAATTTTGCAGCAAGCTCATCGAATCCTTCTGCTCTTGCTTCTTCAGCCATGGTTTTGTACATTTCTGTCCACTCATAGTTTTCGCCGGCAGCAGCGTCTTTTAAATTTTCTGCTACATCACCGATGCCGTGGAACTCTTTGAACCACATTTTTGCGTGTTCTTTTTCCTGATTTGCTGTCTCCTCAAAGATATTTGCAATCTGAACGTATCCGGCTTTTCTTGCCTGAGAAGAATAAAATGTGTATTTGTTTCTTGCCTGAGACTCACCGGAAAATGCAGCCATCAGGTTCTGTTCTGTTTTGGTTCCTTCGTATTTTGACATGTTTTTTTCCTCCTTTTAATGACAAATTACTTGTTATCCCTACTATAGCACAGTTAATCTGAAAGAACAATCTTTCCGCTGTGAAGCGGGGAAGGCTTTGAAAAAAGGAGACGATTCATAAGAACCGTCTCCTAAATTCCTGAATATTGGGTGTATCTTAGCTGAAGTATCTCTTGAGAAGTCCTTCGAATGCTTTTCCGTGACGAGCTTCGTCTCTTGCCATCTCATGAACTGTGTCATGGATTGCATCAAGGTTAGCAGCTTTTGCACGTTTAGCAAGGTCAAATTTACCAGCTGTAGCGCCGTTTTCAGCTTCTACTCTCATCTCAAGGTTTTTCTTTGTGCTGTCTGTAACGACTTCACCTAATAATTCTGCGAATTTAGCAGCGTGTTCTGCTTCTTCCCATGCTGCTTTCTCCCAGTATAATCCGATCTCCGGATATCCTTCTCTATGAGCAACTCTTGCCATTGCAAGGTACATACCTACTTCGGAGCATTCTCCCTCGAAGTTTGCTCTTAAATCAGCGATGATGTCTTCGCTTACACCCTGAGCAACACCTACTACGTGCTCAGCAGCCCATGTTCTTTCTCCTGCCATTTCCTGGAATTTATCTGCAGGAACATGGCACTGAGGACATTCTGCCGGCGGATTTTCTCCTTCATAAACATAACCACATACTGTACATACCCATTTTTTCATAACACATATCTCCTTTTCGTTTTTTTTGTTTCCTTAGTTAAAAATCAGTAATAATTACTGATATCAATATAGCACTTTTCCGTGTGCTTGTCAATTCCTATTTTGGAATTCATGAATTATTTACAATTATATGGCAGCAGCTTCTGAATGCTTTTGAAGACACCGGCTGCATTTCCCATAAAATGTAATGGTGTGTGATTCCACGGTGCCGTCAAATGCTTCGTTGGCAAGCTGGTCAATCTGTTTCATGCATGCCATGTTCATATCTTCCATACAACCGCATTCAGTACAGAAAAAGTGATAGTGAGGAACAGTGCGTCCGTCAAACCGGTCTGCTCCGTCCGGAGTCGATATCTTGATGATCTCTCCCATGTCAGAAAGAAGATTCAGATTCCGGTATACCGTTCCAAGACTGATATTAGGAAACTGTTCTTTGACATGGAGGTAAACCATATCCGCAGTCGGGTGCGCATTTGTATGCATCAGGTAGTCCTTAATCGATTCTCGCTGCCTGCTGTATTTCAATGCTGTCAACAAAAACCCTCCCTTCGATTAATAATGATAATAATTATTATATTTATAATAAAAAATTTCACGGATTTTGTCAAGAAAAAATATAACTGAAAGTGAATATAGAAAGGGAAGTGCCTTGACAAAAAAACGAAATATGTTAGAATACAAAACGTAACATTTGTAACAAAAATGTAATAAATACGAAAGAAAATATACATAACTATCATAAAAGGAGGATTATGCCATGCATAGTTATTTCAAAAAGGGACTGATACTGGCTGCCTTTGTCGGTATTTTCGGAGCAGGCTCCGGGATCCATGCAAAGGCCGCTGAACTTCCGGTTCAGACAGGAAATCCGGCAGTCAATGCAGATGGACTGTTCAGACAGGTACAAAAGACAGAGGATCAGGCATCTTCTATTATAATAGAAGAAACAGAAAAAAACGGAGAATTTGTTGTAAGGGAACAGAACGGGAAATACGAAGATACAGGCTTTGTTAATATTTCTTCTGATTATATTTATGTCAGAAGCGCCACATCTGATGACAGTGACTGGACCGGAAAGCTTTATCCGGGAAATGCAGTAACATTGAAGGGACCGGTTGGAGAGTGGACGGCAGTTCAGTCCGGAAATATTACCGGGTTTATCCGGTCGGAATATCTGATGGATGCAGGACAGGCGCAGCAGAAAGTGCGTCAGATGGAAGCGGAGGCGCTGAAGAACGGAACAGAGGTTACATTTTCCTACGGAGAGACAAAAGAAGAGGAGGCGGCAAGGCTTCAGGCAGAAGCAGAGCAGAGGGCAAGAGAAGAAGCCGAAAGAAAACAGGCGCAGAGGCAGGCTGTTGTGGATTATGCCTGTCAGTTTATCGGGAATCCCTATGTGTGGGGAGGGACAAGCCTGACAAACGGAGCGGACTGTTCCGGTTTTGTCCAGTCAGTCTATGCCCATTTTGGCGTTTCCCTTCCGAGGACATCCTCGGCTCAGAGAAGCGCAGGATACGAGGTCTCCTATTCCGAGGCACAGCCGGGAGATATCATCTGTTATAATGGTCACGTCGGAATCTATGTGGGAGACGGTCAGATTGTCAACGCACAGGATCCTGCACATGGGATTGGAATTTCATCCGCAACATACACGAGTATTTTGACAGTGCGCCGGATTTTCTAAGCAGGCGCGGAGAGAAAAAATTGCGAATCAGCAAAATGCACAAATTTGTAATAAATTGTAAAAAAATGGAAAATAAGGCCAAAATCGTTTTCCACACTTAAATTATGAAAAAAGGGTAAAATAGCGTTGTTTTCAAAAGTTATCCCCACTTTCCACAGAAAAAGTTGTGAATTGTGGGGATAACTTTTGGCTTTTAAAAGAACGGATGTTTTGTAAAGAAATAATAAAATTGAGTTTTTGTCGAAAAAACCGGAAAAAAAGGTTGACTTTTTCATAATCAAACTATGATTCTGAAAGGGCAAAAAATTATAGAAAATTCTGACAATTATTTCCGGAGGAAAGGAAAGCTTTTTGGTTGCGTATTAGGAAAAAAGGTATTATAATAAGGAATACGTAAATCCAAGTAAATAAGGAGGAATTCAAAATGGCTTTTCAGGTAGAAAAAACTACGACGATTGGCGAGATTGTAAATACACATCCAGAAGTTGCTCCGATCCTTATGGAAATCGGAATGCACTGCCTCGGATGCCCGGCTTCTCAGATGGAATCTCTGGAAGAAGCAGCAATGGTTCATGGAATTGACGCCGAATTATTAGTAGAGAAAATCAATGCTTTCTTAAAAGCAAATGAATAAGCCGTAAGGCAATAGAAAAACACCGTCTGCAGGTGAGTAAATTCTGCAGACGGTGTTTTTTAGCGCTTTATTTTACAGACTGGCAAGATGCTGTACAGCTTCGCGGGAAATGATCGTCTCACAGTGCTCTTCCAGATATGCAAGAGACGCCGGAGTACTCTTTTCCAGAATACCGTATTCAGTCAGCATATTGCAGATTTTGCTGAAATCACTTTTTGAATGTCCTGACTGTGTGACGGCCAGAATAAAGAATCCGTCGGACGGATCCTTATAGAGCGTATTGACGCCCTGATACATCGGAGAGAGAAGATGCGCCGCTTCAATCACCCGGTCAAGAGAGCCAAACGAGAACAGCCGGACAGCCGGGCGGATGGACGCTTCGGGCTTTCCATTCTTTCCGGGCATCTCTGCGACCGCCTCTTTGACTTTGTTGAGAAGCTGCAGAAACTCTTCCGCACCCTCAAGCTTGTCTGGGACAGCCTTTTTGGATGTATCTGTATCATCGAACGGAGAAGGAGCAAATTTGGAAAAACGAGTATCCAGCTCTTCCGGATCTTCTACCTTTGTAATGATGAGCACGATGGAATCCGATGATGATGGAATCGCTTCGATCATGAGCGGAATATCGTCAGCCTCAAAACCGAATTCAAAGGCTGCCTGCTGCATCATGTCATGGAAAAGTGATTTCGCTTTTTCGGTACCGTAGGCAAGCTCGCTGATCTTTAAGTGTCTGTCCTCGAGATCGGCACGTGTCAGGGTACAACGGATTTGATTTTCATTGATCTTTTCAATTTTCATATAATCACTTCCTAGCTGTAAATAATCTTATACTTACTCAATAGTAGTATAAACAAAAAATAAAATTCTGTAAATAAAATTTAGAAAAAATACTTGCATTCGCAGAAAACAGGAGTATAATATCTGGACAGAGGTAGTATTCCCGGATGACTGTGTACAGTAATAAAGGAGGGGATATTTACGAATCTATTTTCCGGTCAGCATTTCTGCATATAGTTTATGCAAAGCAGTCCTTGATTTATCTCACTAAAAGCATTTCTGCAATCAGTTCGATAGAATCAAAATAGAGCATATCACAATTATTCTCAGTTTATATTCATTTAATCACAAAAGAACCCACTAATAAATTCAGACGATTCATGATTTTGAAAAATAACGGGAACGGTGCTACCTTTTTCAGCATACGGGGTATCATAAATAATATATCACGATAAGAAACCTGTGCACTTCACAAGGGGATACTCCGGGCCGCAGTCATAGAAAAAGGTTTTTCAAAATTCTGTTTCAGATTATCAGAAAGAAAAGGGAAACAGTATGGAGAGCGATATTATAGAGGACGAGCAATACAGGAATCTGTTTGTGGAACTCTCGGAGTATGAGCGGATGGGAGTACGGATGAAAATGAACGGACATCCGGCCAGTCCGCTGCAGATTGCGTCCGCACATGCAGTGAAGGAAGAACTTTCCTATATGAGAGACTATGTGGCGGATGAGAACGGTAAAGTTAAAGAAGTCAGATTTGTGAAACTGTCAAACATAAAGTAAAAAGCGATAATCCCCCTTTACGCAGAAACAGGTAGTGAACAGAGCCGAAAATGTCAAAATTATTAATGACGTGCAGAAGAAATCTTGATATAATGTGAGCGTATACAGGAGGTATGGACATGGATGAAAGACGAGGCAAAAGGAGACCGGATGGACGGCCGGCCAGAAAAAGACAAAGGCCGGTACAGCAGCAGGATCCAAGACGCCGGAATCAGGAAAGCAGACGCCAGAAAGAGTTTGAGATGCGCCGCCAGATCCGAAGACGGAAAAAGAGAAGAAAACGCATCCTGATTCTTCTTCTGCTCTTACTTATCGCAGTGATCGCAGCAGGAATAGTATTATGGATCAGATATGGCCCGTCGAGGGAAGAAGCAGATAAAAATGAGTATTTTGGTATTACAGACACCAGCCAGGTGGGACTTGCGATCGACAATCAGATTCCAGATGTAAAGAGCATGAAAGAAGGAAGCGAAGTCTATCTGGATTTCGATTCTGTACACGATTACGTAAATCAGAGATTTTACTGGGACTCTAATGAAAACCGGCTGCTTTATACTTTACCGGACAGGACGCTCAGCATTCCGGCTGGCTCGACAGAATTTGAATCTGAAGATGGAACACAGACGAGAGACTATGAAATTGTAAAAGTGGAAAATGATACCGTTTATCTCGCGCTGGATTTTGTAAAAGAATATACGGACATGTCACTGGATGTCTATGAAAATCCGGACAGAGCAGTGATTGTAACCAACAAGGAAGAAAACCACGCCAGGGTGAGCAAAGATACCGAGGTCCGGATCCTGGGAGGTGTAAAGAGCCCGATCCTGACTGAAATCAGTAAATCAGACGACGTGGTTGTCATCGAAGAAGCCGGATCCTGGATGAAAGTAAGAACCGTGGACGGGTATATCGGCTATGTGAAATCCAATACCCTGGAAAAAGCCGAAAAACAGACACGGAAATCTGAATATGAAGAGCCGGAATATACCAATATTCAGAAA
Source organism: Pseudoflavonifractor sp. BSD2780061688st1 E11 (assembly GCF_005844125.1). Taxonomy (NCBI): domain Bacteria; kingdom Bacillati; phylum Bacillota; class Clostridia; order Eubacteriales; family Oscillospiraceae; genus Pseudoflavonifractor; species Pseudoflavonifractor sp. BSD2780061688st1 E11. The sequence goes on along the minus strand of NZ_SPHM01000031.1, from coordinate 7,246 downwards.
GACTACAAGATCAATCTGGCATGGCATCAGGTTACAAGCCAGGCGGCCAATGAAAATGTGGCCTCCGTCATTGCAGGAACGACAGGACTGACTACAATTTCTCCAACCTGGTTCACAATCCAGGATACAAACGGCAATATTACGTCTCTCGCAAGCAGTGCCTATGTGGATGCCGCACATCAGGCAGGGCTGGAAGTATGGGGGCTGGTTGACAACTTTACCAATCAGGTCGATACACTTACGGTATTAAGCAACACACAGAGCAGGGCCAATATGATCAGCCAGCTGATTACCGAGGCACAAAACAGCGGACTTGACGGCATCAACGTGGACTTCGAGCAGATCACCGAGGAGATGAGCGACCACTATATTCAGTTTATCCGGGAATTATCTGTTGAGTGCAGGAAGAACCAGATCGTTCTTTCCGTGGATAACTATGTACCTGGATTTACAAGCCATTACAACAGAGAAGAACAGGGCATTGTAGCAGATTACGTGATCATCATGGGATATGACGAACACTTCGCGGGCTCTGAAGAAGCCGGCTCTGTTGCATCGATTGACTTTGTAAGAGAAGGTATCACAGAGACACTCAAAGAAGTACCAAAAGAGAAAGTCATTAACGGACTTCCGTTTTTCACGAGACTGTGGATCGAATCATCCAGCGGCCTGACAAGCCAGGCGATCGGCATGCAGGAGGCAGAAACGGCTGTGGCCAATGCAGGCGTGACAGCATCCTGGGATGAAGAGACCCAGCAGAACTACGCAGAGTGGACTGCAGACGGAAACACGTACAAAATATGGCTTGAAGACGAACAATCCCTGGAGGCCAAGCTCAAAGTCATGCAGGAATACGATCTTGCAGGAGCAGCCGCATGGAAACTCGGATTCGAAAAATCAGGTATCTGGGAACTGATCTCCCGGTACGTGAACGGATAACAGAATACAAAAAGAAAATAAAAACTGAATAACGAACAAAGAAAGACGGAGCCGCTTGCCTCGAAGCGGCTCCGTTATTTTTGTGGAGGCTGTAGGGGACGTGTTCCGGTGCACAGGTACACGACGTAAACGGCAAAAAAACGCTCGGAACCCGCATAAAATAAGGCAAAACTCGAATTTTCAGATTTTTTTCATCGGGGACAGGTTCCTTTTCATCGGAACACGTCCCCGATGAAAAGTCTATCGTACAGTCTTTATTCATATATTTGTTTTAAAGACTGGAACGTAAAGGGATTATAATATGGCGGATAAAGTGAAGTGGGTGCTGACACTTCTGATTCTTGTTTTTGTGTTGTATGGGATACAGAAGGTGGAGAGTATAGTGACGCAGGGAGAAGTACAGGTGCAGAAGGCGGATGTAGTGATTGATGCCGGACACGGAGGGAAGGATCCGGGGAAGGTCGGTGTTAATGACGCGCTTGAAAAGGATATTAATCTTCAAATTGCAGGGAAGCTGAAGGAGGAACTGGAGGCAAGGGGGATTTCGGTTCTGATGACACGGGAAGAGGATCAGGGGCTGTATGATGAAAATGCTGATAATAAGCAGGTGCAGGATTTAAAGCGGCGGGTAGAATTGATTAATGAGACGGCCCCGGCACTTGCGGTCAGTATTCACCAGAACAGTTATCCTTCGCCGGATGTGAGCGGTGTTCAGGTTTTTTATTATGAGCATTCAAAAGAGGGGGAAGAGATGGCCTCGGTCGTGCAGAAGCAGATGGAAAACTTGGAGGGGACAAAAAACCGGCCGGTAAAGGGCAATACGACTTACTATCTTCTGAAACGTACAGAAGTCCCGACATTGATTATTGAATGCGGATTTCTGAGTAATCAAAGCGAAGCTCAGAAACTGACGGAGGAGGATTATCAAAATTCCCTGGCCAGAGTGATTGCCGATGGTATCGAGGAATGTCTGCAGTGAAGGGTTCCGAAAAGAGGATGAGTGTGTTATAATAAAATTTATGGAAACAAGAATAGAAAAAATTGACAGAATGCAGATCGATGAAACGATCATGGAAACAGCGGGAGAAATCATAAAGCAGGGAGGCCTGGTCGCATTTCCAACGGAGACCGTTTACGGCCTGGGGGCGAATGCGCTTGATGAGGAGGCGGCGAGAAAAACATATGCGGCAAAAGGCAGACCTTCTGATAATCCACTGATTGTACATATTGCAGAGAAAGATGCACTGGATGGAATTGTGGAAGAAATTCCGGCAGGAACAAGAACGCTTGTTGATAAGTTCTGGCCGGGCCCGCTTACCTTGATTTTGAAGAAAAACGAAAGAGTACCGTACGGAACGACGGGAGGACTTGACACGGTTGCGGTGCGTATGCCGGACGACGAGATTGCGCTGCAGCTGATCCGGAAAGGCGGAGGTTATGTTTCTGCACCGAGCGCAAATACATCGGGGCGCCCGAGTCCTACGACTGCACAGCATGTTGCGGAGGATCTGGACGGAAAGATCGATATGATTCTGGATGGAGGCAGTGTCAATATTGGAGTGGAATCCACCATTCTGGATATGACCTGTGTGCCGCCGATGATTCTAAGACCGGGTGCAGTCACGAAAGAAATGCTGGAAGAGGTGATTGGTGAGGTCAGGATGGATCAGACCCTGATTTCGGAGAACAGCAGCCAGGCTCCAAAGGCTCCTGGTATGAAATACCGTCATTATGCACCGAAAGCGCAGATGATTCTGATCGAGGGGAAGCCTTCAGATACAGTTCTTGCGATCAAACAGCTCGCATATGATAAGGCGATGTTTGGGAAAAAAGAAAATGGAGAAGGATACCGGATCGGTATTATTGCTACTGCGGAGACGATGAGTCAGTATACATACGGAACCGTGAAAAGTATCGGAAGCAGGGAAAACCGTCGGACAATCACGAAAAATCTGTATGGAATTCTCAGGGAATTTGACGAAGAAGGCGTGGATATTATTTACAGTGAAGGTTTTTTCGGAGAAGCAATCGACACTGCCATTATGAATCGTCTATTAAAAGCGGCAGGTCACAAGCGGATTCCTGCCTCCGAGATTATCAAGCTGCAGGAATACCGGAAGATCATTTTTGTGAGCAAGGATGATAACTGTCGAGGCCCGATGGCAGAGCGCCTTCTGCAGAGGCAGATTCTTCTGCAGGAATATGACATTCAGTCCAGGGGCATGATCGTACTGTTTCCGGAGCCGTTAAATCCGAAAGCAGAGGAAATCATGCGGAGAAATGGTGTGGACACGACAGAGCATGAGGCCCTGCCTTTTGAGGAGAAAGATATTACTCCGGATACCCTGATTCTGACAATGGAGAAAGCGCAGAAGAGAAAAATTATTACAGAGTATGGATTCCACAGCAACATCTTCACTTTGGGTGAATATATCGGAGAAGAAAAGGAAGTGGAGTCCATGTACGGAAAGTCTCTGGAGGAATATGAGGAATCCTATATGGAGTTGGAAGATTATATGAGAAAACTGGCTAGAAAGCTGAATATGGAGGCAAAGGAAAAATGGGAAGAGTACATATAATGGACCATCCGCTGGTTCACCATAAAATTGATTATATCCGCCGCAAAGAGGTTGGAACAAAAGAATTCCGTGAGATCATTGAGGAGATCTCCATGCTGATGTGCTATGAAGCGACAAGAGGGCTGAAACTTGCGGATGTGGAGATTGAAACGCCGATTTGCAAGATGACGGGAAAAGAGCTGGCGGGCAGAAAGCTTGCTGTTGTCCCGATACTTCGTGCCGGCCTTGGAATGGTGGAAGGAATTCTGAAGATGATTCCGGCGGCAAAGATCGGCCATATCGGTCTTTACAGAGATCCGGAAACATTGCAGCCGGTAGAATATTACTGCAAGCTGCCGTCAGACTGCGATAAAAGAGAGGTCTTCGTGGTAGATCCGATGCTTGCCACAGGCGGATCCAGTTCCGAGGCGCTCACCATGCTGAAGGAAAAAGGGGTAAAAAATATGACATTCCTTTGTATCCTTGCAGCACCGGAAGGACTGGAAAAGCTTCGGGAAGACCATCCGGATGTGGACATTTATGTTGGGGCGCTTGATGAAAAGCTGAATGAACATGGATATATTGTACCGGGGCTTGGAGATGCAGGAGACCGTATCTTCGGAACCAAATAGCAGGAAGGTGATAAAATGAACGCCAAGAGAAAAGATTATCTGTCCTGGGACGAATACTTTATGGGAATTGCCATGCTGTCCGGCATGCGTTCCAAAGATCCGAATACCCAGGTAGGATGCTGCATTGTGAGCCAGGATAATAAAATCCTTTCTATGGGTTATAACGGGCTGCCGAATGGTTGCTCCGATGATGAGTACCCGTGGGCCAGGGAGGGGGATGATCCGCTGGAGACCAAATATGTGTATGCGGTCCACAGCGAGTTGAATGCCATTCTGAATTATGGGGGAGGCAGCTTGAAAGGAGCCAAGATTTATGTTTCCCTGTTTCCGTGTAATGAATGTGCAAAAGCCATTATCCAGGCAGGCATTAAAGAAGTAATTTATGACTGTGACAAGTATGAGGACACCGCCTCTGTGATTGCATCAAAACGGATGATGGATTCAGCAGGAGTAAGATACTATCAGTATCACCGGACAGGCCGGGAAGTAAAGATTAAATTATAAATTCTGCTTCCCGATCAGGAAGTATCTATAAAGAGGGACATTCTGAGATTCCAGGGAATCCGAATGCCCCTCTTTATTCATTATGCGAAATACTGATGAAACTATAAAAAAACTAGATGAGTTCCTGCCCGGGGAGGACAGTACTGTCAAGTACAAACTGTCGAAAATGCTGCGCGCATGGCGGCAGAAAGATGCGGCTGTTGTGTACCATAAAAAGATTTCGTTCACATGCGGGGGTATTGATCTGCAGAATCTTGAGATCCAGCTTTAAGAGTAAATCCATATAAGGTACGACTGCAATACCAAAGCCTTGTGCAGTCAGCCCGGCAATGACCTGATCCTCTTCTGTCTCGTAGGCGATCTTTGGTTCTGTGTTTATGTCGGAAAACATCTGATCAACCACGGCACGGATACCTGAGCTTTTATCAAAAAAGATCTGTGGGTAGGGAGCTGTCTCGGCCAGGTCAACAGTATGGCGGGAGGCAAGCGGATGTCCTTTTGGGACAATCAGAACAAGATCCTGCTTCTGTACCGGAACCGCTGTGAAGTTCAGTCTGTCCGGCGGATGAGAACAGAAGACCAGGTCATATTTCCGCTTTGAAAGGCCGTCCAGAAGGCTTTGTGTCACCCCGGTATGAAAGGTAAACTGGAGATCCAGATCGGGGTGTGCTTTTAAAAAGGCAGATGCCAGACGAGGGACAAACTCGACTCCCAGCGTCCGCAGAAGTCCAAGGCGGATCAGCCCTTCGCCCCGTGCACTGCGTCGGATAGATTCCATTCCGGCATCCAGAGTAGATAATGTGTGTTCTGCGCAGTCAAGGAATTCTTCGCCAAAACGGGTGAGTGTTGTATTTCGCCCGCTTTTTTCAAAGAGGGGAACCCCAAGCTCCTGTTCAAGCTGTGCGATTGCATGGCTTAAATTTGGCTGTGAAATACAGAGCTGCGCGGCTGCTTTTGTATAATGCTGTACATGCGCCAGGGTGACAAAGTAACGTAGATAAAATAAGTTCATACAGGCACGTCCTTCCCTTCCATAACGGTATCATCTAAATCATAAAAAAATTTTATAATTTTATGCAAATTATTCATTTGCGAACAATTTATCTCCATACTAAACTGAATGGATGGAAAGTGCAAGGATATCTTATGAGGAGGAAAGAAAAAATGAGGGAGAAACAGATGGAAGCTGAGAAACCGGTGTGGAGAGGAGAAGCGGCACTTGTGGCGGCTGTTATTATGAATACGTTTGGAGTAGTACTGATGTTGTATTCCGGATCCGGAATATCTGCCATCTCCAGTGTGCCGTTTGCTTTTTCGGAGGTCTTTCCGCATCTTTCACTTGGGACATGGACCTATCTGTTTCAAGGGCTTCTGATACTGAGCCTTATGATTTTGAGGAAACGCTTTGTCCCGGAATATCTTTTCAGCTTTGTGGTGGGATTTGTGTTCGGAGAATTACTGGACGTTTATGAATTATGGATTCATATTCTGCCGGAGACAACCGGTTGGCGTGTCATCTATTTTGTTGTCAGTTATCTTCTGATCAGCTTCGGAATCGCGTTGTCAAACCGATGCCGTCTTCCGATTGTGCCGACGGACCTTTTCCCGCGGGAGATGGAGCAGATTACAGGAATCACGTATTCGAAAATAAAAATTTCTTTTGATGTTATCTGTCTGGCTGTGACTGCCGGAATGACAGGAATTTTTCTGGGACATCTGGACGGATTGGGAGCCGGAACGATTCTGGCGGCATTTACAATGGGGAAAAGTGTAGGGGTGATGGGCAGCTGGATGGACCGGCATGTGCGATTTACATCATTTTTGTCAGGAGAAAAGCTCTGCCGGTATGCAGGATGATAACCGGATGAATAGAAATAATTATGCGAAAAGGGACGTTGTTTTTGACGTCCCTTTTTCGGTGGACCTATGTTAATGCAGGTGTGCGTTTGGCCTGCTTGATAAGAAAACTGTATCGTTTACGGGCGGCATTCCCCTGAAAAATATAGCTGTCAATCAAATCCGGATCAGAGGCGTTTTGAAAGAGATTGTCGGCAGCTTCGATCTCCTTCCTGACAAGTGCAATCTCCGTTATAAGATCAGAATAAGAACTTCTGAGATAAACATCGGCTTCATAATGGTGATTCGTGTTTGTTGGCATGATATCCCTTCCTTCCTAAAGTTATAGTTATAGTATGTACAAAAACAGGAATAAAATACCAGTTTGGAAGAATAGAATGTACTAAAAGAAGCGGGGAGTATGAGATGAAAGAAAAGGGAATCGAGATCATCATCAACTTTATTGTCCGGGCTGTTCTTGGGGCGGCTGTTATCTTTTTTGTGAATCAGTTTCTGGATTCTCAGAAAATACCGGTTGCCGTAGGATTAAATCCGTTTACTGTTTTGACAGGCGGAATCCTTGGACTTCCTGGGGTTGCGCTCCTTTATGGCATTGTATGCTGGGAAATTTTGTGAGAGTTTCACAAAGATCAGGGAAATGAAAAAAACCGGTGGACAAAACTCTTAAACCGGTCTATAATCCTGTCTTTGACAGTTATTGGAAGAAAAAATCGCTGTATCCCTTGTGTTTACTGGGCTACAGCGATTTTTGTCGTT
>NZ_SPHM01000030.1:0-48353 GCF_005844125.1 Pseudoflavonifractor sp. BSD2780061688st1 E11 | reverse complement strand
GGAAGTAGGGATTTTCTCTGCTTCCCTTTTTATTTAGGAAAAATTCCTATTTTTGCCAATAATAATTATACACTAACGTGAAAGGTTGGGCCAGAAGAATCTTCCAATACCTTGAAATATCGAACAGATGTATGGTATACTGATAAAACTACGAACAGAGATGGGAGTACATAGAAAATGAGTATTTATGATTCATTGAATGATATGCAGAAAGAAGCGGTCTATCAGACAGAAGGACCGGTTCTGATTCTGGCGGGAGCCGGATCGGGAAAGACGAGGGTGCTGACGCACCGCATTGCCTATCTGATTGAAGAAAAAGGGGTGAACCCGTGGAATATTCTCGCCATTACATTTACCAATAAAGCAGCGGGCGAAATGCGGGAACGCGTGGATCAGCTGGTCGGATTCGGATCCGAGAGTATCTGGGTCAGCACGTTTCATTCTGCCTGTGTGCGGATTTTGAGACGATTTATTGACCGGCTCGGATATGATACGAACTTTACGATTTACGACACGGACGATCAGAAGTCGCTGATGAAGGAAGTATGCCGTTATCTCCAGATCGATACGAAGATGTACAAAGAACGGGCACTTTTATCAGCGATTTCTTCCGCAAAGAATGAAATGATCAGTCCTGAGGAGTACCGACTTGAGGCAGAGGGCGATTTTTCCAGAAAGAAAATTGCCGAAGTCTATGCGGAATACGAAAAGCAGCTGCGTGCTAACAATGCGCTGGATTTTGATGACCTGCTTGTGAAGGCCGTCCAGCTGTTCCAGACGCAGCCGGATGTGCTGGAGTATTATCAGGAGCGGTTCCGTTATATTATGGTGGACGAGTATCAGGATACGAACACGGTGCAGTTCCGTCTGATCCAGATCCTGTCATCCAAATACCGGAATCTGTGTGTGGTAGGGGATGACGACCAGTCCATTTATAAATTCCGGGGAGCCAATATCAAGAATATCCTGAACTTTGAAGAGGAATTTCCGGATGCGGTGGTAATCAAGCTGGAGCAGAATTACCGTTCCACCTCCACCATCCTGAATGCGGCCAATGCCGTAATCCGCAACAATCACGGCCGGAAGGACAAGACACTCTGGACCGAGAATCCGGAAGGGGAGAAGCTAGTCTGCCGTCAGTTTGACAATGCCTACGACGAGGCGGACTATATTGCGGGAGCCATTCAGAAGAAAGTCAAGGAAGAGGGCGCTTCCTATAATGAATGTGCCGTTCTGTACCGAACTAACGCACAGTCCCGTATGTTTGAAGAGCGCTTTGTCTCCACCAACATTCCATATAAAGTGATCGGAGGCGTCAACTTCTATGCAAGACGGGAGATCAAGGATCTGCTTGCCTATCTCCGTACCATCGAAAACGGGCGGGACGATCTGGCAGTACGCAGGATTATCAATGTGCCAAAACGGGGAATCGGACTGACTTCTATCAACCGGGTGCAGGAGTATGCTATCCAGAAAGAAATCGGATTTTATGAGGCACTTCGGGCGGCGGACCTGATTCCGAATATCGGACGCGCCGTTTCCCGTCTGGAATCGTTTACCGCGCTGATCGAGCATTTCAAAGAGGAAGCAGGACGGATGACACCGCTTGCCCTGTTAAATGATATTATCGAGACACTGGACTATGAAAGCTATCTCGAAGAGATCGATATGGAAGACGCCGAAAGCCGGATCGAAAACGTGGAAGAATTAAAAAGCAAGGTAGCATCCTACGAGGAAAGCTGTGAGCAGACCGGAGAACAGCCGACGCTGTCCGGATTCCTAGAGGAAGTGGCGCTGGTGGCTGATATCGACAATCTGGACGAGGAGAGCGATTATGTCGTTCTGATGACTCTTCACAGCGCAAAAGGACTGGAATTCCCGTATGTCTTTCTGGCGGGAATGGAGGACGGGCTCTTCCCAAGTTATATGACCATCACAGCAGATGATCCGATGGAACTGGAAGAGGAGAGACGCCTTTGCTACGTCGGTATTACAAGAGCCATGAAAGAGCTGACGTTGACCTGTGCAAGGAGAAGGATGGTACGGGGCGAGACCCAGTACAACAAATCTTCCCGGTTTTTACGGGAGATTCCGGAAGAACTTCTGGGCGGGCACAAAGAGCTGCACAAAGAAAAACCGCAGATAGAGATTGCAAGAAACCAGACCTACGCCAAGGCAAAAGCAGCTTTTCATTCTCAGGCATTCGGTATCAAAAAGCCGGTGCAACAGTTTAAGGTGGCTTCCGGAGAAGGACCGGGTTATGACGTGGGAGACCGTGTCCGTCATATGAAGTTCGGTGAAGGACTGGTGACAGCGATCACAGAAGGCGGCCGGGACTACGAAGTAACGGTCGAGTTCGATACGGTCGGAGTGAAAAAAATGTTTGCGGCATTTGCGAGACTCAAGAAGGTTGAGTAGGCGCAGATCAGACAGACGGACAAAAGAGCATGGGGAATTGTAATTTTAAAAGTACGGTTCACCCCAAACCGCCGTCCGCATGCGCACTCGTCGTGCTTCTGAGTATGGTGTGAACAGCACCCTTTAAAATGACAAAATCAGGAAAAGTTCACATAAAAGGATGGCATTCTGTCTATGATAGTGGTATAATTACCAAAAAGAATAAGCGTTGAGATGGCAACATCGGAAAGGAGAGGGAGCATGAGCGGAAAGTTTGAAGAGATTATGGCAGCTTCCAAATTAAGCGAATTATTACAGAAAAAAGATGAAGATAATACGAAAAAGGTGATTGTTTGGGTACTGGCGATTATTGGAGCCGTAGCAGCGGTAGCAGCGATTGCTTACGCAGTATACTCATTCTTTACACCGGATTATCTGGAAGATTTTGAAGAAGATTTCGATGACGATTTTGACGACGACTTCTTCGATGACGAAGATGAAGTAGAGTAAAACTTGGAAAAGCAAGAGAAGATAGGGTAGGAAATCAACTTCCTGCCTTATTTTTTTGAGAATCAATACAGGAGAGAGAAGAACCATGAAAAAAGGAACCATATATGAAGGAACTGTCTGCTGCGTCAAATTTCCAAACAAAGGAATTGTGAAAGTGGAAGGCGAAGAGCAGGATATCATCGTGAAGCATGTGATTCCGGAACAGAAAGTAAAAGTGGCAGTTAATAAAGTGAGAAAAGGGAAAGCCGAAGGACGGCTTCTGGAAGTCCTTGAGACATCGAAAGACGAGATCCCGTCGCCGTGCCCACATTTCGGACAGTGCGGAGGATGCTCCTACCAGAGCCTTCCGTACGAAAAGCAGCTGGAACTCAAAGAATCCCAGGTACGGGAACTTTTGAAAGACCGGATTCCGGAAGGAGTATTTGAAGGAATCAAGGAAAGCCCGGTGCGGGAAGCGTACCGAAATAAGATGGAATTTACGTTCGGCGATGAATATAAGGACGGCCCGCTGGCTCTTGGTATGCACAAGAGGGGAAGCTTTCACGATATTGTGACCGTTTCCGACTGCCGGATCGTGGATGAGGATTTCCGGATGATTCTGGAATGCACCAGAGAGTATTTTGAACAGCAGAAGGTGCCGTTCTATCACCGGATGCGCCATGACGGATATCTCCGCCACCTGCTTGTAAGAAAGGCGGTAAAAACAGGAGAGATTCTGGCGGACCTGATTACAACATCCGCTTATACAGGGGAAGAAGCTCTGCTGAGTGGGTGGAAAGAAGCACTGCTGGCATTGCCGCTGAAAGGAACCTTTGCGGGAATTCTGCATACAAGAAATGACAGCCTGGCTGACGCGGTGAAAGATGAAGGAACAGAAATCCTGTACGGACAGAACTACTTTTACGAGGAACTTCTGGGACTGAAATTCAAGATTACACCGTTCTCCTTTTTCCAGACGAATTCTCTGGGGGCCGAGGTACTGTATGAGACTGCACGGGAATATATCGGAGATACGAAGGACAAAGTTGTTTTTGACCTGTACAGCGGAACAGGTACCATCGCCCAGATCGCGGCACCGGTAGCCAAAAAAGTGGTCGGCGTCGAGATCATCGAGGAAGCGGTTGAGGCAGCAAGAGAAAACGCGGCATTGAATGAACTGGATAACTGCAGTTTCTGGGCCGGAGACGTACTGAAAGTAGTCGATGAGCTGCAGGAAGTGCCGGATCTGATTATCCTCGATCCACCACGTGATGGCGTACATCCGAAAGCACTGGAAAAGATCATTGGATTTGGGGCGGAGAGGATCGTCTATATCTCCTGTAAACCGACCAGTCTGGCGAGAGATCTGGAACTGCTGACAGGGAAAGGGTATGTGCCGGAACGGGTAAGCTGCGTGGATTTGTTTCCGGGCACGGTGCAAGTCGAGACTGTGTGCCTCTTGGGCAAACGAAAACCTGATACTACGGTAAAGATCGGTATAGATATGGAAGATTACCGCAGAATCAGGGATGAGGAAAAAGCAGAATAGAAGCCTGTCTGCCATTGAAAATAGTATACGGAATCGAAGTTGAGAAGCTGTTGATGCGTTAGAGAAAAACGTGTCAGCAGCTTTTTTGCGTTGGGTGCGTGGTTGAAACTTCGAGGAGGTGATGCCATTGGGCAGAGAGAATTGAAAATGGTGATGGAGGCAAGTCTGTAATAATTCTAAGGTCTGATCAAATCTGAAAGGAGTCAATTCTATGGCAAAGAAGAGTGTAAGAAATATGAAGGTCTGTGGACAGAGTGGTTATCAGTATAAGACGATCCCGTCTATCATGCTGAAGGGACAGTGGCTGAAGGACTGGGGATTTGAGATTGATGATGCGATTGTGGTGAAGTGTGAGGACGGGAAACTGGTGATTTCCAAGGCTGAAGCCGATGAGCGGCAGGCGATTACCGGAGTGAGCCAGATGGTTGCGGAAGGCGTGAAGAAATACGGAAACTGAGAATGATAAGAAAATCAGAGTCAAGGAGGAAAAGAAGATATGGGTAAGATTATGATGTGTGGATCGTTTAAAGGGGGAGTTGGCAAGACTGCCAGTTCCTGGAATCTGGCTTATTGTCTGGCAGAGATGGGGAAAAAGGTTCTGGCAGTGGATTTTGACAGTCAGGCGAATCTTTCTACCTGTTTTGGGATTGAGGATCCGGGATCAGTGCCGGTGACCATCGGGCATCTGATGATGAGTCAGCTGGAAGATGAGAAACAGCCGGGTCCGGCGGAGTTTATTCAGAGAAGAAATGGTGTGGATTTTATCCCGTCATCCATGATGCTGTCTGCTGTGGACAGCAGGCTGCGGATGGAGATGGGGGCAGAGAAGATGCTGGCAAGTATCCTGGAGCCGCTCAGGGATCGGTATGACTTTGTGATAGTGGATACGTGCCCTTCGCTGGGATCGTTGACCATCAATGCGCTGGCCGCAGCAGATGAAGTGATCATTACCGTCAATCCGCAGCTTCTGGCCATGATGGGGCTTCAGGATTTTATCCGGACAGTGAGAAAAGTACGGAGTAGGCTGAATGAGAGGCTTCAGATTGCAGGTATCTTGTTGACAATGTGTGACGCCAGAACAAATCTCTGCAAGGTGATCACGGAACAGGTGATGGAGGTGTTTGAAGGGCGGATCCGGATCTTTGAGAGCGTGATCCCGAATACGGTCAAGGTGGGGGAATCCATTTATTACAGTAAGCCGTTGATGGAATATGCGCCGGGAAGCAAGGCATGTGAGATGTACCGGAGTCTGGCGAGGGAGGTGGCAGGTTATGAAGGCGAATAGCCCGAAACGGAAGGTATTCCAGGATGCCTTGGATTTGCTGACGGAGGACATGGCAGTAGATAAGGCGGTATCTGAAAATGGTATTCTGCAGATTGCTATTGATAAGATCACGCCGTTTCATGACCATCCTTTCCGGTTGTATGAGGGAGAACGCCTGGATGATATGGTGCAGAGCATCCGGGTGCATGGAGTCCTGAATCCGGTGATCGTAAGACGTACAAAAAAGGGATTTGAGATGCTGGCCGGACATAACCGGGCAAATGCTGCCGAACTGGCGGGATTGAAGGAGATTCCTGCTATCGTGAAGGATAAGCTGACAGAGGAAGAGGCGTATGTTTATGTGATCGAGACGAACCTGATCCAGCGGTCCTTTACAGATCTCCTGCCGTCAGAAAAGGCGGCAGTGTTGAAGGAACGGCATGAGAAGATTTCCTGTCAGGGGAAACGGAATGATATTCTGAAAGAGATTGCTGCTCTGGAAGGCGCATCACAGAAATCAACTTGTGGTCACAGTGACCACAAGTTGAGGAGCAGGGATAGCGTTGGAAAGGAATATGAGCTGTCAGGAAGTTCTGTTTCCCGGCTGATTCGCCTGAATCATCTGATTCCGGAGTTTAAGGAACAGGTGGATGATGGAAGGCTGCCCTTTATGGCGGCGGTCCATCTGTCCTATCTGAATGAAGAAGAGCAGGACCTGATCTGTCAGGTTGCGGAGCAGGAAGGCAAGAAGATTCGCCCCAAGCAGGCGGAGCAGCTCCGGAAACAGAACGGGAAGATTGACCGGGAGGCAGCGGAGAATGTATTCCGATGCCCCGAGAAATCCAGGGCTGAGAAGAAGACAGTCAGGATATGGATTGACGCAGGAGTTTACAATACGTATCTGGCGGATGTTGGAGAAGCGGATATTTCTGAAATCATGGAGAAAGCATTGAAAATGTATTTTGGAAAGGCGGTGTGAAGTGTTTTCAGAGAGGGAATTAAAAGGATTGGATCGGGGCTATTTTAACATTATTATGGCAAATGACTATGATCTGACATTGATGAGCAAAAATACCGGCCACTACTGGTATTTGCATAATCCGGAGTATCCGGAAGAAGGAACGGTGATCATATTTCATCGTCATAATGGACAGCTGCCGTATCATCTGCACAGTAAAAGCAGCACGCTGAGCCGGGCGGTAAAGCAGATCAAAGCCCATGACGCGTTCCAGTTGAACGGCCGGCGGCCGGTCCGCAGATGATGAAGTATTAGCAGACAGCACTGCAGGAGATGCCTGAGGTGCTGTCTGATTTTATGCCTGATATTGAGAAAAGTAAGTCTTTAATTTCATATCTTGTTATCGCTTTTAGCTGATGTTCATTCTTGAGAAACTAAAGATTATTCGTTGTGAAAATTGAGGAGCTGTGATATACTGAAAATTGATTGATAAATTAGTTCCAGTAAAAGAATTTGAAGATGACGGACATGAGGTGTACGGCATGAAAATAAGCTATAAAAAATTATGGAAGCAGCTGATCGATGAAGATATGATGAAGAAAGATCTGCAGCAGAAAGCGGGGATCAGCTGGGCTACGATGACAAAAATGTCTAAGGGCGAAGTGGTAAGTACGGAAGTGCTGATGAAGGTATGTCAGGTACTGCACTGTAACGTAGGGGACATCATTGATTTTATTGAAGATGATCCGGAATAGAGCAGGGATTTTTATGGGACAGCAACCTTGTAATAATTAGAATGGGAATGTAAGGAAGGTAAGCAGCGGATGGCGGGAAATCAGATGACAAGCCCATATAAGGGAAGCGGCCAGATCACAAGAGAGAAATTTTTGTTTTATGAGATGCGGACTGCTGCAAGACTGATGGAGGAAGGGTTAAGTGATTCAGATGTGGAGGAACGGATCGTAGAGGATAATCTGTTCCAATACCCCACAGAGAAATCCATCCGACAAATGGCTAAGACTTGTATCCGGCGTCTGCATGGCCTTCAGGATGAAAGCCTGATAGCGGCAGTTGCGGCAATGCCTCAGGAGACAGCAAAGCAAATCTGTTTATATGCGATGATGAAACAGTATCGTTTGGTATGGGATTTTATGATCACGGTGATCGGTGAGAAATACCGGATGCAGAATTTCTCCTTCAGCCAGATGGATGTGAATGTTTTTTTCATGCAGCTTCAGGAACAGGATGATTACGTGGCTGGATGGAGTGAGAGTACGATGAAGAAAATCCGGCAGATTTTGATCCGGGTGCTTACGGAGAATGAGTATCTGGATGACATCAAGGCAGATCACATTAATCCGGTATGGCTGAATCCAGTGCTGGAGAATGCCATAAGAAGCAACAACGACGACAGAGCACTGGCGGCGTTCAATTGCTTTTCATAGGAGGAGAACATGAACAACATAAACGAAAGATTGGATAATCTGAAATTAGAGATACAGAAGCCGGAGTTCCTGGAAGGTAAGGGACTCAGCAATGAGGTGAATATTCGTATTTTCTGTTATGATGCCCAGGATGAAATGATCGTCAGGCATTTTACGGAGCAGCTGATTGTAGACCAGTCTCTGGACTGCCATTTGATTGAGCGAAATCTGTACAAGGTATTCTTGTCTATCTGTGATGATAAGCGTATTACGGAAAAGGCAGTGCAGATGGAAGGAAAGAAAGGAAAAGAGTTTCTGTTCCATAATCTGCAGAAGTTTGCCAATAATAAGAGCTTTGTGGTGAAGATGCAGTATGAACCGCATGAACCGGGGGATGTGCTGCTTCTGACCGGCGTGGGGGAGGTTTTTCCGTTTATGAGGATCCATTCCCTTCTGGAAGCATTGCAGCCTGAATTTCCGGATATCCCGATTCTGGTGATGTATCCGGGAACGTATGACGGAAGATTTGTGCGTTTGTTCGATAAGCTGGAACCGAATCCATATTACCGCGCATTCAATATTATTGGAATTGATGGTTCCAATAATCATGTATTGTAGGAGGTACTGACAAATGAGAATACAGGAAATGTTTTATGACGACATCGACCGTAAGATCAATGGCGTCGTTAAGGTAGACCAGGATGCCGCTGATGTACTGAAGCAGGAAGTTAAGGAATATGTCATCACGCGGGATATCCGTAAGCACATGATCACCTTCTTCAATAATTATGCCGAATCTTTTCGGGAGCCAACGGCAGATGTGGGCGTGTGGATCTCCGGATTCTTCGGAAGTGGTAAATCTCATTTCCTGAAAATGCTGTCATACCTTCTGGAAAACAAGGAAGTAGATGGAAAGAAGGTTGAGGACTATTTCCGTGAGAAGTTTGATGATGAAGCGACTTTCATGCAGATCGCAAGCGCGATCCGCGGAGAAACCGACACGATCCTGTTCAATATAGATATCGAGGGATCCATCAATAAGGATAAAACTGCTGTTCTGCGTGTATTCGCGAAGATGTTTTATAACTATCTGGGTTTTTATGGTGAGAATCTGAAGTGCGCGAAGATGGAACAGTTTATTGATAAAAAGGGGAAGACAGAAGAGTTTCGCAGAGTATTTGAAGAAAAGAACGGTTCCCCATGGGTAGAATCCCGGGATGCCTTCGCATTCTTCGAGGATGATGTGGTAGATACTCTGGTTGAAGTACTGGGTATGAGCGAGACCGCTGCTCGTAACTGGTTTGACGGCACAGAGACCGTTGAGACTTCCATTGCTCAGCTTGTATCCGAGATGAAGGACTATGTGGATGCCAAGCCGAAAAATTTCAGACTGCTGTTTATGATCGATGAGGTTGGCCAGTATGTGGGCGACAGCATTGATCTGTTGATGAACCTGCAGTCGCTTGTGGAGAAGATTGGAAGCGAGTGCAACGGAAAGATCTGGGTGGTATGTACCGGACAGGAAGCAATCGATGAGATCATCAAGACCAGACAGGATCAGTTCTCGCGTATCCAAGCAAGATTCAAGACCAGGCTCTCCCTGACGTCTTCCTCTGCGGATGAAGTGATCCAGAAACGTATCCTCAGAAAGAAGGATGAGGTAACACCGCAGCTGGAACAGGTATATAATGAGAACGATTCTGTGATGAGAAATCTGTTCAGTTTTAATTATTCTGCCGGTGATGCGGTTTTGGATATTAAAGGCTTTAATGGTCCAGGAGAGTTTGCAAGGGACTTCCCATTCGTACCGTATCAGTTCATCATCATGCAGAAGGTATTTGCCGAGATCCGCAAGCACGGTAATTCCGGAAAGCATCTGTCCGGCGGTGAGCGTTCCATGCTGTCCGGATTCCAGGAAGCGGCGCAGAAAATCGAGGATAAGGACGAGTTCGCACTGGCGCCGTTCTATCTCTTCTACGATACAGTTCACACATTCCTTGACAGTTCTATCCGCCGGGTCATCGAGCGCTGCCAGAAGGCGGCTGACACGAATGCCGGCATTGAGCAGCAGGATGTGGCTGTGCTGAAGCTTTTATATCTGGTTCGCTATATCGACGACATCAAGGCAAATTTAGATAATATCGTTATCCTGATGGCGGATGATATCCGCATGGATAAGATCATCATGAGGGAACAGGTGAGGGGATCCCTTGACCGCCTGATGAGCCAGAACTATATCGGACGCACGGGCGATACTTATAACTTCCTGACGGATGAAGAACAGGATATTCAGAGAGAAATCAAGAATATGCCGGTTGATACCGCGGCGATCGTGGAGCGTATCGCACATATGGTATTCGGCGATATTTATACAGCAAAAAAGTTCCGCTATGGCAAGTATGACTTTGCCTTTGATCAGATGGTGGATCATACCACGGTCGGAGCGGTGACAGGCGGCATGAGGCTGAAGATTATGACCGTGGCAGCGGATTCTGAGGAGAAGGCAGAACTTCGCCTGATGACAGAATCTGCGGGCCAGTCTATTGTGGTACTGGCTGATACGCCGTATTATGAGTCGTTGGAAAATGCAATGAAGATCCGCAAGTATGTGAAGCAGAGGAATGTGGCTCAGCTTCCAAAGAGCGTAAGAGACATTATTGCGAATTACCAGAGTGAAGCCGATAAATATGAGCAATCTGCACAGACGGATCTGGCAGACGCCATAACCAATGCGCAGTTCTATGTGGACGGCGAGAAGATTGAGATCAAGGCAGCAGCCGTTTCTTCAAAGGAAGAGGATCCGTTAAAGAGAGATTATGAGATCAAAAAAGGCAAGGCGAAGAGCGTTATTGACCAGTCCCTTGATTATCTGGTGTCCCATGTGTACAGTGACCTGGATCTGATCGTGGAAAACGCTGAATCGGATGCGGATATCTTGGCGCTTCTGACCGGCGCCGTCACGATGCTTCCGGGAACGGAGCCGAACAGGGATGCTGCTGCCAAGGTGGAAGAGTATCTGGAAATGCAGGATCGCAAGCACTTACCGACTTCCATGGCGGATGTTCAGAAAAGATACCAGGCGATCCCTTATGGATGGCGTGAGATTGATATTGCGGCTGTGGTGGCGCTTCTGATCGTAGGGCAGAAGGTGACAATCAAGTATGCCGGTTCAACAGTGCAGCCAAACAATCCGAAGCTTCCAGATATGCTGAGAAAGAAGAGCGAGATCGGGAAGACGCAGATTTCCAAGAGACAGGTGGTATCCGCAACAAGGATGAAGGCGGTCAAAGATTTTCTGCGGGATTACTTCAATCTCATGGATATTCCTGCGGATGAAGACGGCCTGATCCAGTTCATCATTGATAAGTTTGAAGGTCTGCAGAAGCACTATGAAGACCTTCTGGCAAAATACGAGGGTCATAAGTATCCGGACAGGAATGTGGTCAGCAATGCTGTTACCATCGTGAAGGATGTGCTGTCACAGCAGAAGGATAATGTGGCTCTGATCGAGCGTGTCCTTCAGCGGGAAGATAATCTGTATGATGTTCAGGATGCCATGCAGAGTGTAGAAGCCTTCTTCAAGACACAGATTTCCGTATTTGATACAGCGGTGAAGTTTGAGCAGGATCTGAGAAATGACCTGGACTATATTAAGAAGGATGAAGAGGCAAATCAGGCGCTGAACACGATTCGCCTGATTACCATGATCCCTTCCAATGGGAAGTATGATTACAGGAGAATTCCGGAATTGAATGCTCTGATGGCGAAGGTAAAGGCTTCCCATGATGCGATGCTGGAAGAAAAGCGCACAGAGCTACTGGAAGTAGTCCATCAGTGTATGGCGGAGATCCATCAGGCGTTAGACGATGGAAACGCGACAGCCAAGGCAATCAGCGACAAGGCTGATGTGTACTATGAGCAGCAGAAGGAAAAAATTGCGGAGACGACAAGCCTGGCATTGATGGAGGGCTTCCCGATTCCGATGTGGAATTACCGGGATGATGCTGTTTCCAAGATCGAGTTTAGCAAGCGGCCCCCGAAGCCGGTTGCTCCTAGACCTGCGAATCCTGTGAAGCCGGTTGTGAAGAAGACGTATAAGCCGATATTCCGTCAATCGCTTTTGAAGGCGGCAAGGCTGGAAAGCGATGCGGAAATTGATGCATATGTGGACAAGCTGAGAGATCAGTTGAAGACGTTACTGAAGGGTTCGGACGGTATCGAACTTAAGTGAGGCAGCAAATCTTTGATTTGTCTAGCTGAACTTATGCGGAGTTAAGTAAAGGAAGAGTCAACTTATGGATAAAAATGCGATAAAGAAATATGCGGTGTGGGCGCGTAAGGAGTTGATTGCGCGTGTCACACAGAAGGCAGAGCAATATGAGATTACAGAGAAGAAGACTGCTCCTGCGGATGCGGATAGCATTGGCGGCAGGGTGCTTACTGTAGCAGAAAAGAAGCAGAGGCAGGCATTGATTGCAAAAATCAACCAGGATGGATTTGAACAGGTGATGGAAGAAGTGGCTTATACCTGGTTCAACCGTTTTACTGCGCTCAGGTTCATGGAAGTGAATAATTATCTGCCGAGCCATACCAGAGTTTTCACCAATGAAAACGGAGAGTTCAAGCCGCAGATTCTGGCGGATGCGATACAGCTGGATCTGGAAGGCTTGAATATGGACAAGGTTTTTGAGTTGAAGGATGCCAACAAGACGGAAGAACTGTATAAGTATCTTCTGATCACTCAGTGTAATGCGTTGTCCGGTATTTTGCCGCGCATGTTTCAGAAGATTGAGGATTATACGGAACTGCTTCTGCCGGATTATCTTCTCCGTGAGGGAAGTGTGATTGAGCAGATGATCGCATTGATTCCGGAAGAAGATTGGACGGATCAGGTTCAGATTATTGGATGGCTTTATCAATTTTATATAGCTGAGCCAAAGGAGCGGCTTATAAATGCACGAAAACAATATTCAGATAAAGATATAGCTACAGTTACAGAGCTGTTTACACCAGATTGGATTGTGAGATATATGGTGGAAAATGCCCTGGGCAGATTTTGGTTAAATACGCATTATGATGCAAATTTAAAAATATCATGGAAATATTATTTGGAATCAAAAAATGATAATAATTTCAACAATGGTGATGGAATAAAACCAGAAGATATCCTTGCAATAGATCCTTGTCAGGGAAGTGGACATATACTGGCATATATGTTCGATGTTTTTGTTCAAATATATGAATCATATGGTTATTCTGCCCGAGATGCAGCATCAAGCATTGTGAAATACAATTTGTTTGGACTTGATATTGATGAGAGAGCTACCCAACTTGCATATTTTTCGATTATGATGAAAGCGAGACAGTATGATAGGCGTTTTTTTACACGAGATATTCAACCAAATGTCTATTCGATAGTTGAAAGTAATAATATCGATAAGGATCTGATAAACTATTTTATTGATGGGCGAGAAGACCTAAAGAGTGCTCTTCACACTATTCTCAAAGAGATGAAAGATGCAAGGGAATTTGGGGCTATTCTGAATATCTCTGAAGTGAATTTCGAGGCATTGAATGATAGAATAGACGAAATAGAAAATGAAAAAGAACTAAGTTTTTTCAGGTATCAAGTACATGATGTTTTGATTCCTTTGATCAATGTAGCAGAGATAATGTCGAAAAAATATCATGTAGTGGTTACAAATCCTCCTTATATGAATTCTACATATATGCCGGAAAAACTGAGAGCATTTATTCAAGAAAATTATGCTGATTATAAATCGGATTTGTTCTCTGTATTTATAGCTAAAATACTGTCGTGGTGTAGAAAAGATGGACAAATAGGTTTGCTGACGCCATATGTATGGATGTTTATTTTGAGTTATGAAAAATTGAGAGTAAAGATTCTCCATCAAGCATCTATTACGTCAATGGTTCAACTTGAATATAATGCGTTTGAAGGAGCAACTGTTCCGGTGTGTGGTTTTACACTTCATAACTCAAACACAGGGGAACCAGGCGAATATATACGTCTTTCTGATTTTAAGGGAATTGATGTTCAAGAACCTAAAACTCTCGAAGCTATCAAAAATCCCGAATGCGGTTACAGGTACACCACGTATCAATTGAACTATCAAAAAATTCCTGGGCGATGCATTGCTTACTGGCTAAGTGATGAGGCAGTAAGTCTGTTTGAGAAGGGTATCCTATTGTCTGAATATGCTGATCTTAAACAGGGATTGATAACTGGTGATAATAATCGTTTTCTACGATTCTGGCAGGAATGTGATTCAAGAAAAATAAGTGTTGGGGGAGACAGAACTAAAAAATGGTATTTCTATCATAAGGGGGGAGAGTATAGAAAATGGTACGGAAACATTAATCTGGTTGTAAACTGGGAAAACAATGGAGAAGAAATTATTAATTTCAGAGATGATAAGGGTAAACAGAAGTCGAGACCACAAAATGTAAAATATTATTTGAGAGAAGGGTTTACTTGGACCGCATTAACTATAGCAGATTTTAATGTGCGTTATATGCCCTCTGGTTGCATTTTTGATGCTAAAGGATCATCTGGATTTATTAATAAAGATGTAGATGTCAGATATTTTATAGGACTATGCAATTCAAAAGTTGCTATGGAATTTTTGTCGTTCTTAGCGCCAACTATGGATTATAACGCTGGTGCAGTTGGTAAATTACCAGTTCTTATTGATGATGAAAAGAAAAGTGAAATAATTAGCTTGGTAGATGAATGCATATCAATTTCAAGAGAAGACTGGGACGCTTTTGAGATTTCTTGGGATTACAAAAAGTCTCCGCTGATTAGAAACACCGGATTAATTTCTGAGGCCTATCGTCAATGGTCTGAAGAGTGCGATAGAAGATTTTCGAAGCTAAAAGAAAATGAGGAACACCTTAATGATATTTTCATACATATGTATGGTTTTGAGTCAATCGTAGATTCATCTGTTAAAGAGGAAAATGTTACCGTTAGGAAAGCAGACTTAAAAAGAGAAATAAAAGGTCTAATTTCATATGCTGTTGGATGTATGTTTGGTCGATATTCTTTGGATGAAGATGGATTAATATATGCAGGAGGAGAGTGGAATCCTGACCGATATAAATCTTATATGGTTGATCAGGATAATATTATTCCAATATGTGATGATGAATATTTTAATGATGATATTGTTGAAAGATTTGTTGATTTTATTAGAACAGCCTATGGAGATGAAACGTTAGATGAAAACTTAAGGTATATTGCCAAAGGGTTGGGGGGGAGTGAAAACCCTAAACAAGTGATAAGAAAGTACTTTAATGATTCATTTTATCGAGATCATTGCGATATGTATCAGGTTCCTGGATCCGGAAAAAGGCCTATTTATTGGCTGTTTGATTCAGGAAGAAAAAATGGATTCAAGTGTTTAATCTATATGCATAGGTATAAAGCAGATATTATTGCAAGAATAAGAACGGACTATGTTCATGAACAGCAATCACGGTATAGAACAGCAATATCTGATTTAGAACAAAGAAATAGTGGAGTAACTTCTTCTGAGAGAGTAACAATTAACAAACGATTACAGGCGCTTCAAGATCAGGCTGCGGAAATAAGAGAATACGAAGAGAAAATACATCATCTTGCCGATCAAATGATATCAATAGATTTGGATGATGGATTCAAGGAGAATTATTCAAGGTTTCAAGATGTATTAGCAAAAGTTAAATAAGAGGTAGAGTGATATGGTGTGGGTTTGTAGAGCTGGACAAAAATCGATTTATGCACAGTATTATTTCGAATCCGGGAAAATATATATCCCGTGGGATGGATTCAAAGAAGACTTGAAGAAATATCATGATAGAGCCTTATTGAAAGAATTAGTTATAGAAGAGAAGGGAAGAGTATCAAGGACATCCATCTCCAATTGGGCTGGTCAGTTGTACACGTTCTGCCAAGAAATGAAAATTGGTGATTATGTCTTGATTCCATCAAATAGTAGTCATCAGTTCACCTTTGCAAGGATAGCTGGTGACTATGAATACAATCCTCAAAATAAGGAAGGATTGTGGCATAGTCGAGATATTGGGATTATTGTAGACTACATTCCAAGTTCAATTTTTTCTAAGTCAGTGCGATATTCATTAGGGGCATATAGAACTATTTTTAAGGCTAAGGACGAAGAAGAGATCCTTACAGAAATAAATAAATATATAGCAAGAAAGGATTTGTAGTGTGGATTCAGATAAGATCATGCAAGAATTGAATCAGCGTTTTGCCGCACCACTGCCGGAATTCTATAAGCGCCGTATTATATTCTGGTACGATGAAGATGGAGAGTTTCGTGAGAGGCTGGATGAGGTTGCGCTGAATAATGCAAAGTTGGTCGTATTGACCGGAACCAATAACTTTGCAGTGAAAAAGCTTCTGTCAGTGGACGATACTACAAATAATTATCTGATATATTGTCCATTGTCCTATGAGAAGCCGGAGGATAACTGGCTTCTGGATATTGAAATGTATAGTGAAGAATTCCGGGCGGATCTGATCTCTATCTGGATGGACGAGATGGGAATTCCGTCAACACCTGCGATGCGTAAACTGGTAAAGGACTACCGAAAGTTTTTCAAAGCAAAAGTGCGCAGAGATAAAATTGCAAGCCAGAACAAGGTGCCAAGCGTTCCGGCTCAACTGCACATGGCTGTGATGGGTGCCCTGGGTGGTATTAAAGATGTCACGTCGGCGGCGATCATCAAGGAAGTGCTGAAGGCCGGTATGGACACCGACACGAATGATCTGTATCAGGAGTTTGTAAACTATGGTGCGGATAAGGCTTTTTGGAGTATGGTGAAGCAGGGATCTGGCTACGTTGCTGAGCAGCCGGATGTTGCGATGCTGGCAACGCATATACTTCTGACAGCGATCACAAGGACGATGAGGCTGGAATATCTGGCGGGACTTGACGGGTTCATTTCTTCGCCGCATCAGGCGTTTTGCTTTGATTTTGTTTCCGACTGGCTTCATGCTGAAGATCGGGAACAGCTGATAGAGATCGCAAAATCCGTGGAGGGTGAACTAAAGCTGCCTCAGCGGTTTATGAAGCTGGAGGTCAGTGACCTGGTGGATACGGAAGTCTTTCCGTGTCTGGATGAAGTGATCCTGATCAAGCTGATGACAGAGATCGGAGATCATATCATTGATGTGGATGTGATCAGGCGGACAGTAGAGAAACGCCGGACGTGTGTGAACTATGAGCCATTCAATGATTATTACGAGGGGATCCTGCAGGTGGCGAACATGCAGGCGTTCTATAAAAAGCATTCGACAGGCTTCCATTCCGCCGAGGCGAAGAAGGTCTGGAAAGAATATACTTCTGAGTATTACAAGATGGATACTTATTACCGTTTGTTCCATAAGAGCTATGGGGAAAGCCTGAAGGCATACAATTCCGATCTGCATGACCTGTTCCGCTCTGTCATGGAGAAGGTGGAGGGGCTGTATAAAAACTGGTTCCTGGGACAGCTGGGCGGAAACTGGCAGGCAGTATGTTCTGAGGAACTGGCAAAGTATGGCCGGATTTTGGAAGTGCCACAACAGGCGGACTTTTACAGAAACCGCATTGACAATGCGGACAGCAGGGTATTTGTTGTCATTTCCGATGCTTTGCGGTATGAAGTGGCAGCTTCCCTTGCGGAGCAGTTAAGACGTGAGACGCAGGCGGATGTAAAGCTTCAGGATGTTCAGGGTATCTTTCCGACTATCACGAAGTTCGGCATGGCTGCGCTGCTTCCGCATAAGGAACTGGAAGTGGAGCTGCATGGTGAAGTTCTGAAGGTTATGGCGGACGGCGTTTCAACGGATGCCGGATACAGAGATAGGATCTTGAAAGCGGAGAAGCCGAATAGCGTGGCAGTAAAATACGAAGATCTGGTAAATGCGAAGAGGACTGACCGAAGCGCAATGGTAAAGGGAATGGATGTTGTGTATATCTATCATGATACGATTGATGAGGCAAGCCATACATCCGATACGATGGTGTTCCCGGCCTGCGATGATGCGATTCGGGAATTGAAGAACCTGACGAAGATTATCTGTAATGATTTTGGGGCAACGCATATTCTGTTTACCGCAGATCATGGTTTCCTCTATACCTATAGTCCACTGACCGAGGATGACAAAATCGACAAGACCGGATTTGTCAATCGTATTGTGGAGTACGGCAGACGCTATGCAATCATGATGAGGGATTCGGATCCTGATTATCTGCAGAAGGTTCAGTTTTTGGGTGGAACATCCGAGTATGATGCTTTTGCGCCGAAGGAAAATGTAAGAATTAAGATGAACGGCAGCGGGCTTAATTTCGTTCATGGTGGAATCAGCCTTCAGGAAATGGTCGTGCCGGTTATTGATTATCATTTTCTGAGAAATCAGTACAAGCAGTATCAGAGGAATCAGAAGAAGTATGATACGAAGCCGGTGGAGGTGAGCCTCCTGTCGGCAACGCATAAAGTCAGCAATATGATCTTTTCGCTGAACTTCTATCAGAAAGAGCCGGTAGGGGATAATCGTGAGGCGGCGACCTATCAGCTGTATTTCACGGACAGCAATGGAAAGCAGATCAGCGATGTTGCGAAGATCATTGCGGATAAGACCAGTGATAACGGACAGGAGAGGACATTCCGGTGCAGCTTCAATCTGAAGCCGCTGAAATATGATAACAAGGAAATCTATTATCTCGTGATTGCGGATGCGGACGGCCTGGTCGTATCAAGGGAAGAATTCCAGATAGATATCGCCTTTGCGGTGGACGAATTTGATTTCTTTAGTTAAGGCGGAAGGAGAGAATATATGGAGCCTATCGCTGAAAATGCTGTAGATAAGCGTGAGGAAATAAAGAACAAGCTCCGTGAGAGTTTTGACGGAAAGATCGTCCGAAAGGATCTGACGAAGAAGATCAAGGAAGGAGCGAATGTGCCGGTGTACGTGCTGGAGTTCCTTCTTGGTCAGTATTGCAGTTCCGATGATGAGTCTATCATTGAGCAGGGGGTACAGAATGTGAAGCGGATACTGGCGGATAACTTTGTCCGACCGGATGAATCGCAGAAGGTCTTGTCAAAGCTCAGGAAAAAAGGAAGCTATACCGTCATCGACATGATCACGGCACGGCTTGATATGAAGCGGAATATTTATATTGCAAGTTTCTCTAATCTGGGTATCGACAATGTTCTCCTGGAAGATGAATACCCGGAGAAGTTCGACCGGCTGCTTTGCGGCGGTATCTGGTGTATTGTCCAGCTTGATTACGAGTATGTGGAAGAAGAAAAGAAGAATGGGATGCCGGTACAGATCCGGAAGTTGACTCCGATCCAGATGCCTCATGTGGAGATTGACGAGCTGAAGGAAGGCAGGAAACGTTTCACAGAGGATGAGTGGCTGGATATCATGATGCGTTCGATCGGTATGGAGCCGGATACTCTGTCTGAACGTGAGAAGTGGCTGCTTCTTTTACGTATGGTTCCGCTGGTAGAGAATAACTTCAATTTGTGTGAACTGGGTCCGAGATCCACAGGTAAGTCCCATCTGTATAAGGAAATATCGCCGAACAGTATTCTGGTATCCGGCGGACAGACCACGGTGGCCAACCTTTTCTATAACATGGGAAGGAAGACAATTGGCCTTGTCGGTATGTGGGATGTCGTTGCTTTTGATGAGGTTGCCGGTATTCATTTTAAGGATAAAGACGGGATCCAGATCATGAAGGATTATATGGCATCCGGGTCCTTTGCCAGAGGCAAGGAAGAGAAGGCGGCCTCCGCATCAATGGTCTTTGTGGGAAATATTAATCAAAGTGTGGATGTTCTGTTGAAAACTTCCAGTCTGTTTGATCCGTTTCCGCCAGAGATGGGAACAGATACAGCGTTTCTGGATCGTATACATTGTTATATTCCGGGTTGGGAGATCCCGAAGTTTCGGCCGGAGCATTTTACAAATGATTATGGTTTCATCACGGATTATCTGGCTGAGTTCCTGCGGGAATTGAGAAAAGAACAGTACGGGGATGCCCTGGATGAGTATTTCCGTTTGGGAAGGAACCTGAATCAGAGAGATACGATTGCGGTCCGGAAGATGGTGGGTGGTCTTGTGAAGCTCATGTATCCGGACGGCGAATATACAAAAGAACAGCTGGAAGAGATCTTGAAGATTTCTCTGGAAATGCGCCGGCGCGTTAAGGAACAGCTGAAGAAGCTGGGCGGCATGGAGTTCTATGATGTGAACTTTTCCTATATTGATCTGGAAGATATGTCCGAGCATTATGTTTCGGTGCCTGAGCAGGGCGGCGGCAAGCTGATCCCTGAAGGGCTGTGCAATCCGGGACAGGTTTATACCGTATCACGGGGAAAGTCCGGAATGATCGGAGTGTTCCGTCTGGAAAGCCAGATGCTTCCGGGCAATGGCAAGCTGGAGCGGACCGGACTGGGATCTGACCGTGACGCGAAAGAATCTTCCAATACAGCTTTCAATTATCTGAAGGCGAACGGTAACAGGATCAGTGGTTCCATCAGTACAACGCAGAAGGATTACATTATCAATTATCAGGATCTGCAGGGAATCGGTATGACCGGGAAGCTGGCTCTGCCGACGTTGATTGCACTGTGTTCTATCGCTTTGGGAAGACCGGTGCAGAGTTCCACGGCGATCCTAGGTGAGATCAGTATCAGCGGTACGCTGATCAAGGTGGATAACCTGGCGGATACGCTGCAAGTGTGCCTGGATTCCGGCGCGAAGAAGGTGCTGCTTCCGCAGACATCGTTTGTAGATTTTGCAACGGTGCCGCCGGAGTTGATGAGTGCGTTCCAGTTAATTCCGTATCAGAGTGCGGAGGATGCGGTGTTTAAGGCGTTGGGGGTTGAGTAAGGAGATAAAATGGATAGAATAGTTCAAAGTTATATGGAGTCATTTTTGACTTCGCAGCAAATAGAAGAAAAAGATCAAAGCAAACAGTTTGAAATGTTTGCTTCATACTGTGCGGTGGAACAACATTATACAGATACCTATAGCCTGACAGATATTATTACTGCTAAAGGTGACGATTGTGGAATAGATGCAATCGCGATTATAATCAATGGGAATATGATTACATCCAAGGATGAAGTTGATGATTTAATTGAGCTAAACAAAAAGCTTTCAGAAATCAGTTTCGTTTTTATTCAAGCAAAGACTTCTTCCAGTTTTGATTATGGAGAACTTGGTACATTTGGTGCAGGGGTTAAGGATTTCTTTTCGGATCATCCCCAGATGGTGAGGAATACATTGATTGAAGAAAAAAGCAAGCTTGTTGAATATATTTTTTCTAAAGCTACATACATTAAGAAAAAGCCCACATGTATTCTGTATTACATCACAACAGGAAAATGGGTTGATGATAGAAATTGTGTAGGAAGAATAGAAATAGCAAAAGATGATTTGATGGATATGAACATCTTTGAAGAAGTCAGATACATACCTGTTGGAGCAGATTTGCTTCAAAAATTATATCGAAATACCATTGATGTTATAGAAACAGAAATTGATTTTGCTAATAAGATTCTTCTTCCAGATATTGAAAATGTAACGCAGTCATATCTGGGATTTATAGATTACAGAGAGTACTTAAAGCTTATTACAGATGAAAATGGCGATATTCGCAGAAGTGTGTTTTATGATAATGTTCGTGATTACCAGGGAGACAATCCGGTTAATCATGAAATGGCAGAAACTGTAAGTAATGATCCCAATAAATTTGTTCTTTTCAATAATGGCGTTACCGTTATTTGCAAAAAATTGTCTTGCCTTAGAAACAGATTCACACTGACTGATTATCAGATTGTTAATGGCTGCCAGACAAGCCATGTTCTGTTTAATAATAAAGATGTCATTACGGAGGATTTACAAATTCCGATAAAAATTATTGAAACAGAAAATGATGATACTGTAAATCAAATTATTAAGGCAACAAATCGTCAGACACAAGTTTCTGACGAACAACTGATAGCTTTAAATGAATTTCATCGAAAATTGGAAGCTTTTTATGCCACTTTTAGTGGCGCAAGTCGCTTGTATTATGAAAGAAGGTCAAAACAGTATAATTATGGAACGGATATTGAAAAGGTACGTATTGTCTCCATTGCAATACAAATTAAATCTGTAGCATCCATGTTTTACGACAAGCCTCATCTTGCCAGTCGTTATTATGGGAAATTATTAAGTTCCATAGATGGTATTTTTAGCGATGATCATCAATTGCTACCTTATTATACATGTGCATTTACTTTATATAGGCTTGAGTATCTTTTCAGAAATAAGACATTGCCATCTCAATATAGGAAGTTTAAATACTACATACTGATGATGCTTAAATATAGCCTTGCCGAAGACAAAATTCCTGAGATGAATGCGCATAAGATGAATAAACTATGTGAGGTGATTCTTAAAGTAGCAAATGACAATGTGAAGCTTGCAGAAGAGGTTAACAAAGTTACGCCACTTATAGATAAGTATGTCGATGATATAACTAGCAATGAGTCTACAAAGTCAGCTTCTCTTGTTGATAGTTTAAAGTCTGAATTCCATGCCAGAAGATAGTGATAAATATGGT
The DNA here is from genome assembly GCF_005844125.1 of Pseudoflavonifractor sp. BSD2780061688st1 E11. NCBI lineage: Bacteria > Bacillati > Bacillota > Clostridia > Eubacteriales > Oscillospiraceae > Pseudoflavonifractor > Pseudoflavonifractor sp. BSD2780061688st1 E11. Next base: position 25,636 of record NZ_SPHM01000030.1, on the reverse strand, counting down.
AGAAAATTATAAGGTTATCACACTATGTGGCAGCACCGGATTCAAGGTCGCTTTCATGGGAGCTCAAAAGCGAAAGCTCGATACGACTGATGAAATGTATGTGATAAATGTCGGAGATTATATCGATGAGAGTATCCGGTCGTAGATTGACTATTCTAAGGAAACGAGGAAGAGGATGAATTATCTTAGAAGAAAAAGATCCATATGCGGCGTAGGCCACAGATGGATCTCATAACCTTAAAGATGGCTTACGGTGTCCATATATTCGTCAAAGATCGGGCGAAGAGTAAGGATCCAACCGTAAAGCGTCCGGTACGGTTTGCCGAGAATGACGGAAGCTTCCTTGAGGGTGTGCTCATGCCCGAGAAGTTCCACCAATTCCGTGTATTTACTGTATTTCGGATGTTGTACCTTGATAAAGCGGATCAGGCCATATAAAAGTTCCATGTAGTCATCCGCCTGATTGAGCGGGTACGGTGATGCGGGATCAAAGGGGGCCTCATTTCCATGGTCATCAATGACGGTGAGGGTGGAAAAGAAAACCTTGCCTTTTGTTGATTTGAAGGATCTGTAATACTTACATTTGGCGCAGTCATTCATGATGGTTTTCGGAGTGGTGCCGCCTTCCTTGTATTCAGGGTTTGGGATTCTGCAGGGGCAAAATCTGGATTTACCGCCTACTCCGCCGATGATGCAGCGGTTTTCCTGTTTGTAGCGGTATTCTTCCATCCATTGATCCCTTTTGAAGGTGTCGTAGGTGGATTTATCAACTTCCAGCTTGATAGCCGGAACTATTTCGCCTTCAACACGCATCTTGGTGAGAGAAGTGCCGATGCGCTCCTGTTCGGAGGTAGCTTTGTACTGGCGAATGCCTTCCTCATCGGTTTCAAAGAGTACATAATACTTTTTGTCGCTGGTTTTCTCAGAAGTGTATTTATTCATGTTATTCTCCTTTTTCATGGCGATTGCCTGAAATCGGAGGATGCACACTGCTGAGACTGTCCTTGCTGCTGGCCTGAAAAAAGGCACACAAACAAAGAGGTAAAGCACAATGTTTCAGATGGATCCTGCGGATCTGGCCAAAACGGTATGTGCATCCTCCTGCTTATGCGCGCTTAGATCAAAGCAATCAGATTCAATTTTTAAAGTGCTGTGTTGTTATGGTTGGATCATTGATCCAGTGTATTGGGTGGGCGGATTTTATACATGGTGAAAGCCTCCTGTGGTTACGCGAAGATGTTGTCCCTCAGGTCCAGGGATACCTTGAGCCCCTGATTGAAACGGATTTCATCCTCTGGTCGTAAGGTGTCTACAACTTCGATGATGTCATCACGATCAATCGTCATGATCTGTCCGCACTTGATCATTGCAGGTTTGTAGTCAAGACCGGCATACCACTGGATCGGTACATTGGTTCTGATGTCCAGGCGTTTCACCTTGGATGTGATGTAGCAGATGATCACGCTGTCGGAATAACGGTTTCCCATGTTGTTCTGACAAACGACAGCATAATGGTCGCCTTGCATGATGTGACTTCCGGCTGAGCCGGGGAAAGGGTTTTTAACAAAAACAATTGAGTTGCGTTTTATATCCTTCTTTTTCATATTCGAAATCTCCTTGTCGCTGATGGACTCTCATTTACTCTGTGACTGTCCCCCGTCGAGGACCTTCCTTCGAAGGTGGCGCAGGATAAAAAGGTTCTTTATCCTTTGCTGATAGGAGTTTCGGGTTTATAAAGTTTGAGGTCAATATCTCTAAACAGGGCAAAATGGCTTTATAAGGTTTATTAGGTTTATTCTTTTTGAAAGGGGATAAAGAATGGGTGAAATGAACATTCCCTTCCTCTGTGGAGGCACCTTTTACATCCTGCTTTTGCAGGCATTAAAGAAAGACAGGCGTATCCGTCTCAATGATCTGGATGGGTATAAAGCAAAAGAAAAAGCGATTAACGATGTTACCTGCCTGAAGGGGTTAGTAAGAACGTTTTATGATTTTAATGAGCATTTTTCGGACAGTACCTTCACTGCTCATAAGAATCAATATAAGTTGTGTGAAAAAAACAGCACAGACTGGCTGCGGTTTGAGACTCAGTATTTAGTCGATGCGTATGATAAAAAGGTCAGAGACAATTACGCTCTTGCGCTGGAGGAAATGGATAGCTTTATCGATGCTTTTATTGATGATGGTGATCTTGGAAAGAAGCTGGTCAGAGCACTGCTTGAGGTTATTGATTTGGACAGAACGATAGATGATGATGCCGAATTTGTGGTACAGGCCGGTGGCAGAGTAATAGATAAAAAGGGACTTTTAAAGCTTTCTAACATTGGAGCAAGGCCGTTTCTGCTGTCTGTATGGCACTTTATCATAACGAAACGTGGATCGGAAAACACTTTGGGTGCCGAAACTGTTGGCCAATGGCTGCACCATAAAACAAGCCAAGCTCCTTACAAATATGTAGGTACTGTTGGAGAGCGTTACGCTTTGGATAAGGAAATATCGTTTAAGAAGGCTGTGACTGACTCTGTAGATGAATCTGGAACACCGGAAAGCACAGAATATACGGATTCAGATAATAAGGCGGAAGAGGATCGGGACGATGAATATTGTGAACAAAGAGAAGCTGGAGGACAGGGGACAAATCAGATTTTGAATGCCCAAACAGTATTCAATCAAAGAGCAGAGAAGATTGTGAATATTGAGCATGTAGAACACTTACAGATATAGGAGTAATTAATCATGGCAAATGAGATACAGAAGACCGGCCCTGCAGGTCTTTCAAATAATGTAGCAGGAGTAAATCAGCAGGCAGAGAAGATTGTTAATGTGAATCGCGCGGATTCTATCACAACCGGAAATATCACCAACAATATGTATTTTGCAGCCACGGATCAGAGGCAGGCAGTAATCTCCGGAAATTATGGAACCAGTCATGAATACTATAATCTCTTTGTGCAATTTGAAGAGACATTTTATGATCAGGGACATTTTTATGTGACTAAAGATCGTGCATTGAATTCCAAACTCACATCAGACTATATACGGGATAAAGTCAATGGGTTGGAGCCGGAGGCAATTGAACAGATAAAAACATTTCCTGCCATCTTCTGCTCCGAGAATCATGAAATGGGGAAAACCGATGATGATCAGATGGCATACTATGGGCTGGTTACGGATGTTAAAGTCCAGGATAACGGGATCAAGATATATTACAGAGTATTGAATGCACTTCAGCAGAAGATTCTTAACGAGAACTTATTTGATCTTGGGATAGATGGTAATGATAGATTCAATGAGTTGAATCATACTCATTGGGCAATCAAGAGAATCGATCTGGTTACGACATTAAAAGAGATAGGCGTTTCTGTATTCACTCTGTCTTAAAGGAGGCATTGCTAATGGCGGAGAAACTGGTTACAGGTATACAAGAACTGACAATATCGTCAGCGACATACCACGGGGTAAAAATCAATCCTACATACGTAAATTACTTTTTTGGAAACAATGGTGTAGGAAAAACAACTATTGCAAGAGAGATAGCGAAGCTGAAGAGGCCTGCAAACGAATTGTCCGGTGGCGAAGAGCCAAAGGATGTTCTTTTCGAACCGGGAAAAACGCACAGGGACTTTAACTTTCTTGTATATAATGATGATTTTATCCGGGAGAATTTCCGTCAGTTAGAACATCTGCCAGGTGTCTTCATGATTGATAAAGAAGGTATTAAGCAGGAGGATGACCTAAATGCCACAAAGAAAGAAAAAGACGATGTGGATCGGGAATATGGAGAGCTTCTTAAACAGAAAAAGCTGAAAGAATCCGTGCTGACAACCATGGGAACTACGTTAGAAAATGATTGTTGGAATCTGACAAAAGCGATCAGAGAAAAGTTCTCTGAGACTCAGATGTCTGGCACTAAGACAAAGAAAGGGTTTCTGTCAAAGATCCGGACAGTGCAGGCGCCTACCGGTCACGATGAAGATGAATTGAAAAAACTGTATGATACGGTATTCGATCGGAATGCAAGAACATATAACCTCTTTAAACGGATTTCTGATACAGAAGTGATGGATACAGTTCCTGGATTGGAATTGCTTTCAAAACGTATTGTTAGCAGTAGCGATACGGATTTTGCAAGATTTATAAAAGCACTCAATGCAACGGACTGGGTTCGTCAGGGACACGAAAAATATCATAATACGCCCGACGGTAAATGTCCTTATTGTCAGCAGAAGATGCCGGCGACTTTTGAGAAGGATCTGGCGGATTGTTTTGATGAATCATATCAGCAGGAAGTCAGTGCTTTGGGGCAATTACTTCAAGCGTATAAAACAGCCGGTAATAATCTTTGGAGAGTTCTTCAAGATAACCTTCAGGATGTATATCCCAAAATAGATCCGACGGAATATCGCGATAAGATGACAATTCTGAAGAATGCCATTGGTGCAAATATCCAGATTATCGAACAGAAAATCAAGGAACCAAGTAGCGAAGTGCTTCTTGATCCCATTACACCTTACTTAGAGGAATTGAATGAGCTTATTGTTGGATTCAATATTCAGATAAAAGAGAACAACGACATTGTTAATGCAGCAAGAACCAAAAAGAAAGAATGTACTGAACAAGTATGGGAATTAATGGCATTCCGGGTAGGGGATACCATTGCCAAGTACAATTCTGATCTTGAAAAAGTCTTGGATGATCAGAAAAAAATAGACGATGCGGCAAAGAAAAAACAAGCTTATGCTATGTCGCTTGCTGAAAAAATCAATGAGCTGAATAAGCATACCGTGAATACAGAAGAAGCAATCGCAAACATGAATAAGATGCTTAGAGATTCAGGATTCCAAGGCTTTAGTATTCAGGAACATCCTGCCAGCAAGAACCAATATCAGATTGTTCGAGAAGATGGTGCGGTAGCGGACAGGCTGAGTGAAGGTGAAAGAAACTTTATCGCATTCCTGTACTTCTGTAATTTGGTTCATGGCAGCGGTTGTACTCGAGATGCCCAAGTTATAATTACGAATCATGGAGAAGAGATGATCACGGATGGCCGTGATATGCGTGATAAGATAGTAGTAATCGATGATCCGGTTTCCAGTATGGACAGCAGCACCTTATTTATCGTTAGTTCTCTGGTGCGGCAGATGATTTCAATCTGCCTTAACAATGTCACATTAGGAGAAAAGCCAGAGAAGGGCGATTATATAAAGCAGATATTTATTCTGACTCATAACGCATATTTTCATAGGGAAGTAACAGTGAACCAGGAAAAGAACTATCTGCGAGTATCCTTTTATTTGATCACGAAGTATGACAATAAGTCTGTGATTAAGCACTGCATTACGAAAAACGAAGCTGCTCCTTCAGAAAAGAAAAATTATAATCCAGTGCAGAATTCTTATGCCGCATTGTGGACGGAATATAATGAAGTTAAGAGTTCTATTACATTGAAGAATGTGATCCGGAGGATTCTGGAGTACTATTTTATCCAGATCTGCGGCTATGATGGGCATACACTTCAGGATATCATTCTGGTAAAGAATCGTCATCGGTTTGTGAAAGTAATTGATGAATCTACAGGGGAGGAAGATACAATTGAACTTCGCATGGTGTCGTCTATGATCAATTACCTTGCGGCTGATTCGTTTGGAGTAAATGAAGGTCTGCATTTTGTTGAGGATAGTATCGCACCGGAGATTTATAAGGATCTGACAAAGAGGATATTTGAAGCAATGGGGCAGCCACAGCATTATCAGATGATGTCGTCCATATTTGTGTATGAATAAAAATAACACCGCCAGGGCAGCAGCTCCGGCGGTGTTTTACGTCAACTATCCTTTTGATAAAAATCGCACTGATATCCATCTCCGCGGATCAGGATGCCCGTCATCCAGTCCGGAGATCTGCTCATGATGCCGCAGAGGCTCTGCACAGAGACCTCCGGGCTGCATTCGATGATCACCTCATCATGGACATGTCCGACGATCTGGCAGAAGGACAGGTTCCTCATAGCAAAGCACAGGAGATCCCGGGAGATTGCCTGAACGATGTTCTCCACGAATTTCGGACCGTAAGATTCGATCCTTTCCCATTTTTTTGTGGTGCCGATTCCTTCATAGGTGACGGATTCTCCGCCGAAACGGTTTTCTCCAATACAGGGTTTTACGTAGGAGAGCTGCCGGCCGGAGGGAAGGATGATGAAGAGCATGCCGCTTTTGTAGGAGAAGCGTATGCCGCGGACTTCGGTCGTGATACGCTGCCGGACTGTTGTCTTTACGGCATTATCTACATCCCACCAGAACTGTACGATGTTTGGATTAGCTTGACGCCAGGCGCTGACCAACGGCTGAAGTTCTTCTTCCTGAAGACCATTATCCAGGGCACCCATGGATTTCAGGGCGCCGACAGATCCGCCGTATCCGAGGGCAAGTTCAGCGATTTTGCCTTTTTGGCGGAGATGACTGTTGATACCGTGTTTTTCCACGGGAACGCCGAACATCTGAGAGGCAGAAGCGCAGTAAATGTCCTTTCCTTCAGCAAATACTTTAGAACGCCATTTTTCACCGGCGATATGCGCGAGGACTCTGGCTTCTATGGCAGAGTAATCGCTGACAATGAACTTGTATCCTGGCTTTGGGATAAAAGCCGTGCGGATCAGCTGCGAGAGCGTGTCCGGGATGTCGTTGTAAAGAAGGTTCATGGTATCGTAATCTCCGGAACGGACAAGGGCGCGGGCTTCTGCGAGATCCGGGATGTGGTTCTGCGGAAGGTTCTGCAGCTGGATCAGACGGCCGGCCCATCTGCCGGAACGATTGGCACCGTAGAACTGAAACATGCCGTGGGCACGTCCGTCAGAGCACATGACGTTCTGCATGGCCTGATATTTCCGGACGGAGGATTTCGCAAGCTGGAGGCGGAGTTTCAGGGCTTCTGTAACATTACCATCCATATTGCCAATGGAATCTTTGACAAACTTCGCAACTTCTTTCTTGCCGAGTGATTCCATTTCAACGCCCCGATCGGAGAGCCATTCCTTCATTTGCTGAACGCTGTTCGGATTATCAATCCCTGTGATATCTTGCATTTTTGACATGAGGGAAGCTCTGGATCTTTCATCAAAGGCGATGGCATTCGATACGAATTCTGGGTCAATCATGATGCCGCGGTCATTGATTTCCTGATCCAGGTGATATTCATCCCAGACAAAATCAGGGACAGGGAAACGTGCGAGTTTCTGCTTGATTGCCATTTCCACTTCCACATCACGGCGGTTGTATTCCTTAAAGAGGACCCATTTTTCACTGTCATGCTGAGGAAGGTTCCGGGTGCGTCCGCCGTTTGCCTTGGTAGGTTTGCATGGCTTGCAGAAATAGCGGATCAGGTCTTTGCCTTCCTTCAGCTTTTGATCCTGTAATTTCAGGACAGCACCGACGCTTTCCAGTGAGAGAGGAAGCCCCATGTATGCGGACCATATCATGGTACATTTCCATGAGGAAGGATCCAGATATTTTGAGGCCGGATCCTTAGTGATGCTGTATCCGCGGAAGTGTTCCGGGCAATGCCGCTTCAGCCAGTTGGAGAGGCAGATACGCTCGAAGGAAGCGTTGAAAGCCCATTTGGTTATATTTTCATCAGATAGTGCTGCAAGGATTTCTTCCGGAATGGTATCGCCGCAGGCCAGGTCATATACCTTGACGGGTCCGCCATTCACGGAGACTCCGAAGAGCAGTATCTCAAAATGATCAGACTCAGCATATTTGTATGCACCGCATTTGGTGATATCAATATCGCTGTAAGTCTCCAGGTCGATTGACATTTCTTTGATTTCCATAGTAAATATTCCTTTATTTGAGAAAGGCAGCAGGCATGAAAACCCGCTGCCGTTTGTATTTTATTCTTCCGGTATCGGTTCGTTTTCCTTCTTGTACCGGAGAAGACTGTAGCTGATATCGGCAAGAGATTTACGGATTTCTTCATGCCATTCCGGCGTTTCATCTTCATAGGCTGTATTGAAACGGTTGATAACCGGATGGCCGCACCAGTTGTTATCCTGAAGATCCTCCATGTGCTCCTGCAGCATCCTGTATTCATTCCAGAGGATAATTACCGGCGCATCCATGGCCAGAAGGCGTGTAAATCTGGCATTCCTCATACGGATGCGGTTCAGAAGATAAAGGATATCGTAAAGGGTATCGAAGTCTTCTGTATTCATGACGATATCATCAACCTCAATTTCGGTCAGAGATACATCCGGAAGATCCAGAGACTGGCGGTAATAGCAGACTGCTTCTGATCCATACAGGTAGAACTTTGGAAGTTTGCTACTGTTCTTCGTGTTTTCGATGAGCCGTAATCCATCGGCATCCGGGAGCAGGAACTTCCGGTTGATCAGAAGATCCACAGCGATTTCCCTTTGGGAGACTGTCATATCATTCAGGGCGCTGCGGAGAATGACTGGCTTGATAAGTGTAATGTTTTTCATATTGTGTTCCTTTCTTAAGGAGGCAGCGGCAGCCATGTTTTGATGACTGCCGCCGGATTGAGTGTTGCAGGTTGTCCGATTAGTTCAGGAAATCATCATCGTCTTCGGTATCGAAATCATCCTCAGCCCTGGACTTTCCGCCAAGAGGTTCGCCGTCGCGGATCTTCTGAAGGTTGTTCAGTCCGCAGGCAATGCCTTTGTTTCCGTTGGTGTTGAAGGCATACAGATTGATGCTGGCTCTGCCGTACACGCCGGAATATACTTCGGAACGGTCGATGATCTGCTGTCTGTCTGCGTCTACAATACCGGGCGCTGTGGAAGAGTTGGCGTTGATGAAATAGGCGTTGGCGTAGACTGGATCATCGGGTCTTTCCAGGTCGCCGTCACGGAGCGGAGTCTTCAGGGTGGACAGTGCCGGGACGGATTTGCTGTTGCCTTTCAGTTTGCTCTGGCCTTCTTCATAAGCTGCCTGGATGGCGGCCTTGATCTTGTTGATGGTCGCGGTATCCGATTTCGGAATGATGAGGCTGACGCTGTATTTCGGTGTTCCGCCGTTGATGGATTTCGGATCCCAGACGTTCGCGTAGGACCATCTGGTGTTTACGCCTGTGATAACTTTTGTGGGATTAACAAATTTTGCCATGATATTTTTCTCCTTTATTCTTGAAAGTCTTCGATTGCTGTGTTTATTGCCGGCCGTTTATCGGTGTCCGGCACCAGTGTCGGCTTGCCGGGCGGTTTCGTGATAAGACCGCCGAGAAGCTCTTCAAATCTCTTCTTCCCGAGAAGGGAAGTCATTGCCGTGATCCCGAGAAGTTTCTTCTCATAAGGGTCGAATCCATTGTTTGTGACGGCTTCTGCTACGGCGGCTTCATCTGTGAAACGTCTTGTGGATCTGCCTTCAACTACCTTGAAGCCCGGGTACTTTGTTCCGCTTAAGGCTGACTGAAGGGCGAATTCCTTTACGTCTCCGGCCCATGCGATGAGTTCGTCAATCCGGGGGAGGATGGCAGAAATCTCTGCCTGATCCAGATTTACCGGCATCTCAAAATCATATTTTGCAAGTTCCAGATTGTATTCCGCACGCTTGCGGCAGGTAGCCTTGACTGCGCAGAACTGGCAGTGATCTCCGGCATGGAAGTCGCCCTCGCCTTTGATGGCAAGTTCTGCTGCCGGTTTCAGCACGTTCTCAGCCCATGCAAGCAGGTCGGCTTTGCTGATGTCCCAGAAACTGATATTTTCGCGGCGGGGCTGGAAGATCGTCATACGGACTTCTTCTATATCATAGATGCCGTCGTAGATATCCAGGGCTCCGAGGGCGTAACACATCATCTGAGGATTGTTCTCAGCTGCTACGAGAATTCCGACGCCGTATTTGAAATCAATGATATGAAGGATCTTATCAGCAACGATCAGGCAGTCGCCGGTTCCGAAGCCTTCCGGTACCCATCTGGAAAAGTCCAGCCGCTGTTCGATCAGGATCTGAGGATCGCTGCAGAGGGTTTTTGCTTTCTGCAGCTGTTCACAAACGTAGGAACAATATTGGTCAGAGCAGTCATCCATCTCTGTATCAAAGTAGTCCAGGTTCTCCGTGGGATCAGGGGAATCGCGTCCCAGGGCTTTCAAGACCTTGTACTCACAGAGTGCATGGGCGTCAGTACCCTGCTGGGCGTATGAACTGGACTTGTTGGCTTCCTTTGCGCAGAGTTTCGCGCTTGGTGGACAGGCAAGCCAGCGGTGTGACGATGATGCTGAGAGGATTGCATGTTTACCCGGCATTTCCGATTCCCTTCATTTCAGCTGCAAGAGCCGCATAGTTTCTGGGGTCTACATCGGTAAGGCTTCCACCGTTGCCGTACTTTCTGACCAGGTTTCTGACATCCACTTTATAGATGCCGTCTGCCTCATTGGCTTTCGCTGCAAGCATGGCTCTGATCTCTTCCTTTGAATACGTTTTCTCTGGTTTTGATTCGGGCTGCTTTGCTTCCGGGGCTGCCGGTTCCTCTGTGGGAGGAAGTGGCTTTGCCGGAGCGGCTGAAGGGTCATTGTCAGATGAATAGAACGCTTTTAGTGCCCTGGCCGTCTCTGTTAGTGTTTCGCCGCATTCGATCAGATTGTCCAGCAGCATGGACAGTTCATTCATTTTGCTCATCTTGTCTTTCTCCTTCCGTCATGATCAGGCCTGCGAGGCGCTTAGCGATGACACTGATGATGATCAGGAAATCCGAGATTTCTTCATCCGTCGGCATGCTGCGCCTGCTAGGTCTTGTGTCTGGTTGACTCTGCATTCTCTTTGCCTCCTTGTCTGTATTTTTCTGAGCGGCTGTGTGCCTCTCTGGTGCTGTAAGGAGTTTTGGCAGCGAATTTTTTGTGACTTCCGAGGGAATTTTTTCGGAAGCCGCCGCCGGATTTACTCCTCTGATGTCGTAAGGAGTTTGGAACGGCAGATTTTTGAATTGGATTTTGGATTTTCTGTGGAATGCGTTTCGCGCTTATAAAAGGGAAGAGATTTCAAACGGGGATTTTTCTAAAAATTTTTTGATCAGGTCAAAAAACAGGTAACCGAAACTCCTTGGATCAATAGAAGGCGGTCAGAGCGCCTTACTACTGTCGAAGGGAGAACGGTCCAATGGAATATGAAAAAGATGTTTTTACGAGTGGCGCATGCCGGTGGCGAAGATGCCGGCAGGAACAGAATTTAAGACAGGAGGCATAGCGAATGCGATTGATTTTGCATACAGCCAATGTAGTTTCCGACACGAAGAACTGCTTTTATCCGAACAGGGTGGAAGTAACTTCCGCGGAGGAACTGCATGAGGCGGCGAAGTTTGATCATGTGTGCGCAGAATACCGGAAAGATTACCGCAGCAAGAATAATTTTGTGAAGTCGAATGTTCTGGTGATGGATTGTGACAACGACCATTCTGAGGATCCAAAAGAGTGGATGACAGAGGAAAAGCTGGCGGAGCTTCTGCCGGATGTATCCTATGCGATTGCCTACAGCCGGAATCATATGAAGGAAAAGGACGGCAGGGGTGCCAGACCTAAGTTTCATGTGTATTTCGAGATCGAGGAAACGGAGGATCCGGATTATTATGCGGCGCTGAAGGCGGCGGTTCATGAGAAGTATCCTTTTTTTGACGGGAATGCCCTGGATGCGGCAAGGTTCATTTTCGGCGCGGATACCGGAGCGTGCATTTGGCATGAAGGGTGGCTGAACATTGATGAAGAGGTGTCTGTGGATCCTTCCTATGAGGAAGAAGGGGAGATGCCGGTGGGTTCCGGCCCGATTACAGAGGGAAGACGCAACAATTCTATGAGCCATTTTGCTGGCAGGGTTCTGAAAAAGTATGGGATTACGGATAAGGCGAAGGATGCTTTTCTGGAACATGCGAAGCGGTGTGATCCGCCGTTGGAGGAATCTGAGCTGAATACGATCTGGGCAAGTGCGGTGCGGTTTTATAAGAAAACAGTCATGATACAGCCGGGCTATGTGCCGCCGGAGGAATATAACGCTGAGTTTGGTTCCTTAAAGCCTGAGGACTATTCGGATATCGGAGAGGCGCGAGTGTTGGTCAGGGAATATGCCGGCGAGCTTCTTTATACGGATGCGACAGAGTTCTTAAGTTATGACGGGGGCTGTTGGAGAGAAAACAGGCAGAAGGCGGTCGGAACTGTGGAAGAGTTTTTGGATATGCAGCTTGTGGATTCCAGATCCCAGTATTCGGCAGCGATGCAGGCGCTTATCTCCGGAGGTATTCCGGAGCAGGCTGTAAGAACCGGCGGGAAGGCTTTGGAGAAGCTGATTTCCCCGGAACTGAATGATGCTTATAAGGAATATCTGGCGGCAAAAGCTTATTACGCTTTCGTGATGAAGTACAGGAATTACAAGAATATCGTCAACACGCAGAATGCGGCGAAGCCTATGGTTGCGACAGATATCAACCTGTTTGACGCGCAGGAGAATTACCTGAATACGCCGGAAGCAACTTATGACCTGAAGAAGGGGATAGAAGGCGCGAGGGCCCATAATTCAGCGGATCTTCTGACGAAGATTACGAATGTGTCGCCGGGGGATAAGGGAAAAGACTTGTGGGAAAATGCCCTGCAGGTATTCTTCTGTAAAGATCAGGATCTGATTGATTATGTGCAGGAGACGGTGGGACTTGCGGCGATTGGAAAGGTATATGAGGAGGCTCTCATTATTGCGTATGGGGAAGGGCGGAACGGTAAATCTACCTTCTGGAATACGGTGTCGAGAGTGCTTGGTACCTATTCCGGGGCGATTTCCGCCGATGCCCTGACGGCTGGCTGCAGGAGAAATGTAAAACCGGAGATTGCGGAGCTGAAGGGAAAGCGTCTCATCATCGCGGCAGAGTTGGAAGAAGGGATGAGATTGTCAACTTCCATCCTGAAACAGCTGTGCTCCACGGATCAGATCCGGGGTGAGAAGAAGTTCAAAGATCCTTTTGATTTTGTCCCTTCACACACAGTAGTGCTTTATACGAACCATCTGCCGAAGGTCAGCGCATCCGATGACGGGACCTGGCGAAGGCTGATCGTGATTCCGTTCCATGCAAAGATCGAAGGTAATTCAGATATCAAGAATTACTCGGATTATCTATATGAGCACGCCGCGCCGGCCATCATGAGCTGGATCATTGAGGGTGCAAGGAAGGTGATCGGGCATGACCACAAGACGACAAAACCGAAGGTGGTTGTGGATGCCATTGCTGCTTATCGCGGGATGAATGACTGGATGGGCATTTTCCTGGAGGAATGCTGCGAGGTCGGTGACGGACTGGAGTATAAGTCTGGGGAACTGTATGAAGAGTTCCGTGCTTACTGCCTGCGTACCGGAGAGTATCAGCGTACAAATGCGGATTTTGTTTTGGAATTGGAGAAGAGAGGATTTACCCGCAAAAAGAAGAAATCCGGCATGTGGGTGCAGGGGCTGCAGGTCAAAGACACAGATTTTGCTGAATGATTATACCGAAAAGGTGCAGGGGTTGCAGGACTATTACCTATATCGCATATAGAGAATTTTTTCAAGAAAAATCCCTATAAGGGGAATATAGAAATGTTCTGCACCCCCTGCACCATAAATTCGATTGATGGAGGAGCTATGAGAGAGAAACAGGTGGAGCAGAAACTGGTTCAGGCCGTAAAGGCCAGAGGTGGGATCTGTCCCAAGTTCGTTTCACCGGGATTTGATGGAATGCCGGATCGGATCGTATTTCTGCCGGGAAGGCATTTTGGATTTGTGGAGGTTAAGGCTCCTGGGAAGATGCCAAGGCCGCTGCAGGTATCCAGGCACAGGCTTATGGAGAAACTTGGATTTTCGGTGTATGTACTTGATGGTCCGGAGAAAATCGGAGGGATTTTAGATGAGATACAAGCCACATGATTATCAGAAATATGCGATCAATTTTATAAAGGAACATCCGATAGCAGCGATCCTGCTGGATATGGGGATGGGCAAGACCAGTATAGTGCTGGCGGCTCTGAATGACCTGATATTTGATCGCTTTGAGGTGTCGAAGGTGCTGATTATAGCGCCGTTAAGGGTCGCAAAACACACCTGGTCAACAGAAATTCAGAAATGGGATCAGCTGAAGGGACTCAGGTACTCCATAGTAATCGGTACAGCGGCAGAGAGGAGGAGCGCCCTTATGGTGGATGCAGATATTTATATCATCAACCGGGAAAACATCCCCTGGCTGATTGAGAATAGCGGCCTGCCTTTTGATTATGACATGGTGGTGATCGATGAGCTGTCATCCTTTAAAAATTGGCAGGCAAAGAGATTTCGGGCATTGATGAAGGTGCGGCCGAAGGTAAAACGGATCGTGGGGCTGACCGGGACGCCTTCTTCCAATGGTTTGATGGATTTATTCGCCGAGTACAAGATCCTGGATATGGGGGAACGCCTGGGAAGATTTATTAGTCAGTACCGGCTGGATTATTTTGTGCCGGATCAGATGAACGGACCCGTTGTGTACAGCTACCGTTTAAGGCCGGGAGCGGACAGGAGAATCTACAACCGGATTTCGGATATTACGATTTCCATGAAGGGAACGGACCATCTGAAGATGCCGGAATTGGTAAATTCAGAATATATGGTCTACATGGATGAGGATGAGTGCAGGAAATATGAGCAGATGAAGCGTGATCTGGTTGTAAGCCTTCCGGGTGGAGAGGTTACAGCTGCGAACGCTGCTTCTTTATCCGGGAAGCTGACGCAGATGGCAAATGGCGCTGTGTATTCAGATGCCGGCGGGATAGAGAATATCCATGACCGGAAACTGGATGCCTTGGAGGATATGATTGAAGCAGCGAATGGAAAGAGTCTTCTGATGGCTTATTGGTATAAGCATGACCTGATACGGATTTCCAGAAGACTGGATGCCCTGGGAGTGCGTTATGAAAAGCTGGATACGGACAAAAGTATCTGTGATTGGAATGCGGGAAGACTGGAGGTTGGGCTGATACATCCGGCTTCTGCGGGACATGGGCTAAACCTGCAGAGTGGCGGGAGTACTCTGGTGTGGTTTGGGATGATATGGAGCCTGGAACTGTATCAGCAGACGATAGCCAGGCTTTGGAGACAGGGACAGGAATCCGGAACTGTGGTGGTACAGCACATCCTGACAGCAGGTACTGTAGATGAGCGGATCATGAAGGCGTTATCCGAAAAAGATGCTACACAGGCCAGACTGATTGATGCAGTGAAGGCGGAGGTGACGGCAGATGACGGGAACTAAGAACCTGGCAGAAGATCCTTATGAGCGGCTGGCGAACGCCATTATTCTGCAGGCTGTCACAGATTATCGAGCGGCGCTAAAGCAGATCAAGCGGAAACCGAAGAATCGGGAGACAATAGATGAAGCCATGAGAGTTGAGAGTTTTTTACGTTCTGGCTGGTACAGTCAGCTGACAACCGTTGACGGAGAATATCTGATTCGAAGACTTCAGGACGAAGTGAAGGAATGAGAGTCAATCAAGGGAGGCAATCCGAGGAGAACTATTTACGGATTTCAATCGGAGGTGGCTTATGGATAAACAGCAGACGGCGGTTAAGAACTTTTTGATGAAAGCGTATTATATGGATGAGCGGATCAACAGCAAGCTGGAGCAGGTAGCTTCCTTGAATGAATTGGCAATAAAGGCAACCTCGACCGTGAGTGACATGCCTGGCAGCCCGAACCGGAACATCCACAAAACAGAGGATATCATTGTGAAGATTCTGGATCTGCAGAGGGAGATCCAGGAGGATGCCAATGAACTTCTGAACCTGAAGCAGGTGATCCGCCGGTGTATCAAGCAGGTGGAAGATCCAGAATGCCAGATTATTTTGGAAGAGAGGTATCTGCGGATGGTGAAATGGGAGCAGATCGCTACAACGCTGAACATGAGCATGAGGAAAGTGTTCCGGCTCCATGACGAGACGCTGAAAAAAATCGTGATCCCTGAAAGTTGGCAGTAAATGCTATAGATGTGCAGTATGGAAGTATGATATAGTTAAGATGGCAAAAATGAAAACAAGCCGTTGCGGAGAAAATCTGCAGCGGCTTTTTCTGTGGAAGAAAGAAGGTGGACAGATGCCGAGAAAACCAAAGAAGCCCTGTGCTTATCCGGGCTGTCCCAACCTGACGGATGGACGGTATTGTCCAGAGCATCAGAGCAAAGTGAACAGCGATTATGAGAAGTATGGCAGAGACAAGAATACCAAGAGAAAGTATGGTCGAGCCTGGAAGAGGATCCGGGATAAGTATGCGGCAGAGCATCCTTTCTGCGAGAGGTGCTTTGAACGAGGGATTCTTGTGGAGACGGAAGAGATCCACCACAAGCTGCCGCTGAGTGAAGGCGGCACTCATGACCGGAGAAATCTGATCGCGTTGTGCAAGTCGTGCCATTCCCGTGAGCACGCCGAGAGGGGAGATCGGTGGAGAAAAGCCCGGTAGGGGCGGGTAAAATCTCCACGGGAACAGCCTCCGGGGAACGGTGCGGGGGTGTCACGCACAAAAATGAGAAATCAAAGGGGGAATTATCCCCTGCAAGTCTGGGGTTCCCGCGAAGCTTGCTTCGTGGGGAGAGGACGAGCAGCGGAATGAACGAGCTTCTGAGCTTGCGAGGACGAGGAGGTGAGAGGAATATGGCGAAAGATGGAACGATGCGCGGCGGCGCCAGGGTAGGATCCGGCAGAAAATCCAAAGCGCTGACGGAAAAGATCGGCAGCGGGCTGGCGGCATCGGTCATTGACCTTCCGGAGCCGGAAGAGATCAGCGGCGAGGATGTGCCTCCGGTGAAGGAGTTTCTAAAGGCTTCCCAGAAAAGCGGCATTGATCTCTGCGCGGAGGATGTGTTCCGGTCTACGTTCCTCTGGCTGAAGGAGCGGGGGTGTGACCGGCTGGTGAATACCCAGCTGATTGAGCAGTATGCCATGTCGGTATCCCGGTGGGTGCAGTGCGAAACCTGTATCTCTGAATACGGCTTTCTGGCGAAGCATCCGACCACAGGGGCGGCGATCACATCACCGTATGTGACCATGAGCCAGAACTATTTGAAGCAGGTAAATCAGTGCTGGTACCAGATCTATCAGATTGTGAAGGAAAACTGCTCCGTGGAGTACGGCGGCGCCAATCCTCACGATGACCTGATGGAGCATCTGCTGTCGGCACGGAAACGGGGATAGGAGGACTTGGATGAAGTATATAAGAAAAAGGCTTTCGGAATTAAAGCCGTATGAGAATAATCCGAGGATCAATGATGAGGCGGTGGACGATGTTGCGGAGAGCATCCGGCAGTGTTCCTACATCGCACCGATCGTTATTGACGAGGATGGTGTGATCCTGGCGGGGCATACAAGGTATAAGGCACTGAAAAAGCTGGGATATCAGGAGTGTGAAGCAGTCGTTGTTTCTGATCTGACGGAAGAACAGAAGAAAAAGTACCGTCTGTATGACAACAAAACGGCGGAGATGGCTTCCTGGGATCAGAAGAAGCTTTCAGTGGAATTGTGTGATGTGGATTTTCAGGGATATGATTTCGGACAGCCTGAGATTGCGATTCCTGATGATGAAACGGAAGAGACAGGCCCTAAGACGATGACCTGTCCCTGCTGCGGGGAGGTGTTCGATGTATGAAGCTTCAGAGATTAAAGCTGGCTGACATAGAACCGTATAAGAACAATCCGAGAAAAAACGATGCCGCGGTGAATGCTGTTGCGGAAAGCATCCGTCAGTGCGGTTATATTGCGCCGATCATTGTGGATGAGGATCATGTGATCATCGCTGGCCATACCAGATACAAGGCGCTGGTTGCTCTGAGTATGGATGATGTGGAATGCCTGATCTGCGATGGACTGACGGAGGAACAGAAAAAGAAATACCGGTTTCTGGATAACAAGACCGGCGAAAAAGCGGCATGGGATCTTATGAAATTGGAAGTCGAACTGGAAGGACTGGATCTGGAAGGGTTCGACTTTTTTGGTATGGCTGTCAACCTGCCTGTGGACGGAGATGGCACTGGAATCAATAAGGAACTGACAGGATCCACGGAACTTGATACGGAGGTGTTTGGGGATGAAGAGTTCAAATATGAATGCCCAAACTGCGGTTTCCGGTTCAACTGAGTTTCCATGGAAGTGGAGCCTGTCGGAGCTGGAGAAAAGACCGAAGCATGGGCATACTGTGTTTTCCTGTTTTTCCTGCGGTGGCGGTTCCTCGATGGGATACAAGTTGGCGGGATATGATGTCGTGGGCAGTTGTGAGATTGATCCCGATATGATGAAGGTTTATAAGCAGAACAATCATCCGAAGCATTCATTTCTTATGGATGTCAGGGATTTTCTGAAATTGCCGGATGAAAAGATTCCGGAAGAGTTATTCCGTCTGGATGTGCTGGACGGTTCGCCGCCCTGCTCCGTGTTTTCCACGGCTGGAGCCAGGGAAGAAGGATGGAACACGGAAAAGGTATTCCGGGAAGGACAGGCAAAGCAGCGGCTGGATGATCTGTTCCTTTATTTCATAGCGATAGCGAAGAGGCTTCAGCCGAAGGTTGTGATCGCGGAGAATGTGAAGGGGATCATCATTGGAAATGCCAAGGGCTGGGTCAACCAGATTGTGAAGGGATTTGATGATGCCGGATATGCGGTGCAGATCTTTTTGTTCAATGCGGCAAGGATGGGCGTGCCTCAGAAAAGGGAGCGCGTCTTTTTTATTGCCCATCGGAAAAACCTGAAATATCCGAAGCTGTCTATGGAGTTCCATTCTAAGCCGATCCCGTTTGGGGATGTCCGGGAGCCATATGGCAAGCCGATGGATTCGGACAGTATGCAGGCGAAGCTTCTGAAATACCGGATTCCGACGGACCGGTGTATCGCGGATATCAATGAGCGGGTGCGGAAAGTGAAGAACAACGGTTTTTCCACTCCAATCAACAGGGATGAGGAACCGGTGCAGACAATCGTTTCCGGCAGCAGCCTTTACCGGATGTGCGACGGCCTGCTGATGACGGATAAGGATATCATCAGCTGCCAGACCTTCCCGCAGGATTATGATTTTATGGGCCAGAGTGTCCAGTATATCTGCGGCATGAGTGTTCCGCCGGTGATGATGGCGAAAATCTCCGAGCAGGTGTACCGGCAGTGGCTGAAAGGCGGTGATGCGGATGAAGATGCGGAAACTGAAGAAATATAAGCCGACAAAGTTCAAGGCGAAGGATTCCGTTTACGACAAGGAGGCGGCGGATTTTGCCGTGAACTTCATCCAATGTCTCTGTCATACGAAGGGGACTTGGGCGGGAAAGCCGTTTGAACTGATCGACTGGCAGGAGCAGATCATCCGGGATCTGTTCGGAATTCTGAAGCCTAATGGATACCGGCAGTTTAATACCGCGTACATTGAGATCCCGAAGAAGCAGGGGAAATCCGAACTGGCTGCAGCGGTAGCCCTTCTGCTCTGCTGCGGCGATGGAGAGGAACGAGCGGAAGTGTACGGCTGTGCTGCGGATCGGCAGCAGGCATCTATTGTTTTTGAGGTAGCGGCGGATATGGTGCGGATGTGCCCGGCTCTAAATAAGCGGGTGAAGATCCTGGCATCCCAGAAACGGATTATCTATCAGCCGACCAACAGTTTTTATCAGGTGCTGTCTGCGGAGGCCTACAGCAAGCATGGATTCAATATCCATGGAGTGGTCTTTGATGAGCTGCATACCCAGCCTAACCGGAAGCTGTTCGATGTTATGACAAAGGGTTCCGGCGATGCCAGGATGCAGCCTCTGTATTTCCTGATCACCACAGCAGGGACGGATACCAACTCCATCTGCTATGAGACGCACCAGAAGGCAAAGGACATCCTGGAAGGCCGGAAGATCGACCCGACCTTTTATCCGGTGATCTATGGGGCGGATGAGAGTGATGACTGGACTGACCCGAAGGTCTGGAAGAAGGCCAATCCTTCGCTGGATATCACAGTGGGGATGGACAAGGTGAAAGCGGCCTGCGAGTCGGCGAAGCAGAATCCGGGGGAAGAGAATTCCTTCCGGCAGTTGCGGCTGAACCAGTGGGTGAAGCAGGCGGTGCGCTGGATGCCGATGGAGAAATGGGATCAATGCGCTTTTGCTGTGAACGAAGAGGAACTGGAAGGGCGCGTCTGCTACGGCGGCCTAGATCTTTCCTCCACCACGGACATCACGGCGTTTGTCCTGGTATTCCCGCCCCTGGATGAAGAAGACAAGTTCCAACTGCTCCCGTATTTCTGGATTCCGGAAGAGACGCTGGATCTGCGGGTACGCAGGGATCATGTCCCCTATGATGTGTGGGAGCGGCAGGGTTTCCTGCAGACCACGGAGGGGAATGTGGTGCATTACGGATATATTGAGAAGTTCATTGAGCGCCTGGGAGAACGGTTCAACATCCGGGAGATCGCTTTTGACCGGTGGGGCGCCGTGCAGATGGTCCAGAACCTGGAAGGCATGGGATTCACGGTGGTTCCCTTCGGTCAGGGATTTAAGGATATGTCGCCGCCCACCAAGGAACTGATGAAGCTGACATTGGAGCAGAGGATCGCACACGGCGGGCATCCGGTACTGCGGTGGATGATGGACAACATCTTTATCCGTACCGATCCGGCTGGGAACATCAAGGCGGATAAGGAGAAGTCTACGGAGAAGATCGATGGCGCGATCGCGGCGATCATGGGGCTGGACCGGGCGATCCGGTGCGGGAATGATACCAGGGAATCTGTTTACGATACCAGAGGACTGCTGGTGTTTTGATAGGAGGTTTTGATGGGAATTTTAAGCTTGTTTGGATTTGGAAGGAGCAGGGATAAGCCGGAGAACCGGACGTCCGGCAGCGGCTATACCTTCTTTATGGGAGGTAGCACATCCGGGAAGCGGGTGAATGAACGGACGGCCATGCAGATGACGGCGGTGTACTCCTGCGTGAGGATCCTGTCGGAGGCGGTGGCCAGCCTGCCATTACAATTCTATAGATATACTGACGATGGCGGTAAAGAAAAAGCGGTGGAACATCCGCTTTATTTTTTGCTCCACGATGAGCCGAACCCGGAGATGACGTCCTTCGTGTTCCGGGAGACGCTGATGACGCACCTGCTTCTGTGGGGCAATGCCTACGCCCAGATCATCCGGAACGGACGGGGTGAGGTGGTGGCCTTATATCCTCTGATGGCAGACCGGATGTATGTGGATCGGGATGACAAGGGGCAGCTGTACTACGAGTACACCCTGTATTCCGATGACGCGCCTACCATGAAGGGATCCATTGTCCGGCTGTCTCCTTATGAAGTGCTGCATATCCCAGGTCTGGGATTTGACGGACTGGTGGGTTATTCGCCCATTGCTATGGCGAAGAACGCCATCGGCATGGCCATGGCCTGCGAGGAATACGGGGCGAAGTTTTTCGCCAACGGCGCGGCGCCTTCCGGGGTGCTGGAACATCCGGGGACCATCAAGGATCCCAGCCGGGTGCGGGAAAGCTGGCAGAGGACCTTCGGAGGAAGCGGGAACGCCAACAAGGTGGCAGTGCTGGAGGAAGGGATGAAGTACACGCCCATTTCCATCTCGCCGGAGCAGGCGCAGTTCCTGGAAACCAGGAAGTTCCAGCTGGATGAGATTGCCCGGATCTTCCGGGTGCCGCCCCATATGATCGGGGACCTGGAAAAGTCGTCCTTCAACAACATCGAGCAGCAGTCCCTGGAATTCGTGAAATATACCCTGGATCCCTGGGTGTCCCGGTGGGAGCAGTCCATGGTGCGCTCGCTGCTGTCCAGGGAAGAGAAATCAAAGTATTTCATTAAGTTCAATGTGGACGGCCTGCTTCGTGGGGACTACCAGAGCCGGATGAACGGATACGCCACGGCAAGGCAGAATGGCTGGATGAGCGCCAACGATATCCGGGAACTGGAAAACCTGGACCGGATCCCGGCGGAGCAGGGCGGGGATCTGTACCTGATCAACGGGAACATGACGAAGCTTGCGGATGCCGGGCTGTTTGGAACAGGCCAGCAGGGGATGCCTGCAGGGGCGGATGATTTTGCAAGGAAAGGAGTAGAGATCCGATGAAGAAATTTTGGAACTGGAAAAGCAGAAAGATCCGGGATCAGGATTCCGGTGAGGAAAGGACTGAAAGGGTGCTGTTCCTGAATGGAACCATCGCGGAAGAGAGCTGGTATGACGATGAAGTCACGCCGGCTCTTTTTAAGGAGGAGCTGATGGCGGGGAGCGGCGATATCACGGTATGGATCAACAGCCCCGGAGGGGACTGCGTGGCCGCGGCGCAGATCTACAACATGCTGATGGATTATAAGGGAAATGTCACGGTAAAGATCGATGGGATCGCGGCATCTGCCGCAAGCGTGATCGCCATGGCAGGCACAAAGGTATTGATTTCGCCGGTGGGGATGCTGATGATCCATAACCCGGCGACCATCGCCTGGGGGGATTCCGGGGAGATGCGGAAGGCCATTGAGATGCTGGAAAGCGTGAAGGATTCCATTATCAACGCCTATGAGATCAAGACCTGCCTGTCCCGGACAAAGCTGTCCCACATGATGGACGCGGAGACCTGGATGGATGCCGGGAAAGCGGTGGAACTTGGCTTTGCTGATGAGATTCTGGGAAGGGCAGAACTGCCGGAGGATATGGAGCCGCCTGCGGTATCCATGCTTTATTCCGAAGCCGCCGCGGTCAATTCCTTAATGGATAAGATTGCGGCAAAGTGCAGGACAAAACCGAAAACTGAACCGATGGGCCGCAGCGTAGACAGCCTCTACGAGCGGCTGAATTTATTGAAGAATTAGAAGGAGGACATGACCATGACGATTTTAGAACTGAGAGAAAAGAGGGCAAAGGCGTGGAAGGCAGCGAAAGCCTTCCTGGATTCCCACAGGAATGAAAAAGGTGTGCTGTCTGCGGAGGATGACGCCGCCTATACCCGCATGGAGCAGGAGATCACAGATCTGGGGAAAGAGATCGCCCGGATGGAGCGGCAGGAAGCCTTTGAGAGGGAACTGTCCCAGCCGGTGAATACGCCCCTGACCGGGCGTCCGGCATCCGGCGGCGCGGGAAAGGAAAAGACCGGCCGCGCTTCGGAGGAATACAGGACGAACTTCTGGAATGCCATGCGCTCCAAGGTGCCGCTTCCCAGCGTGGTCAACGCTTTGGAGGAAGGGACGGACTCCGAGGGCGGGTATCTGGTGCCGGATGAGTATGAGCGTACCCTGGTGGAAGCCCTGGAAGAAGAAAACGTGTTCCGCCAGCTGGCAAACGTGATCCGTACTTCCAGCGGCGACCGGAAGATCCCGGTGGTGGCAACCAAAGGGACGGCCTCCTGGATCGATGAGGAAGGGGCGTACACGGAGAGCGATGATTCCTTCGGGCAGGTATCCATCGGGGCTTATAAGGTAGGTACCATGATCAAGGTATCCGAGGAACTTTTAAACGACAGCGTCTTTGACCTGGAATCCTATATCGCGAAGGAATTCGCCCGCCGGATCGGGGCGAAGGAGGAAGAGGCCTTTTTTACCGGGGACGGCTCCGGGAAGCCTCTGGGTGTGCTGGCAGCCACCGGCGGGGCGGAGACCGGGGTGACGGCGGCTTCCTCTACAGCCATTACGGCGGATGAGCTGATGGACCTGTTTTATTCCCTGAAATCCCCTTACCGGAAGAAGGCGGTATGGGTGCTGAACGACTCCACCATCAAGGCGGTGCGCAAGCTGAAGGATTCCACGGGGCAGTATCTGTGGCAGCCGTCCCTGATGGCCGGTACGCCGGATACCCTGCTTGGCAGGCCGGTAAAGACCTCCGCCTATATGCCGGTGATTGCGGCGGGGGCGAAGACCATTGCCTTCGGCGATTTCAGCTATTACTGGATCGCGGACCGGCAGGGACGTTCCTTCAAGCGGCTGAACGAACTGTATGCCGCCAACGGCCAGGTGGGCTTCCTTGGCTCCCAGAGGGTGGATGGGAAGCTGGTGCTGTCCGAGGCGGTGAAGGTGCTGGCGCAGAAATCAGGATCTTCCAGCTGATGGCCTGCGGACAGCTTCAGAGGGGTGTGACGGATTCACGCCCCTCTGCCTGACGGGAGGTGAAGGCTATGGTGACGCTGCAGGAAATGAAAAATTATCTTCGGGTGGATGATGATGACGATGATACTTTAATTGAAACTATCATAGCTTCGGCAGAACGGCAGTGCATGGATATCCTGCGTACGGACAGTGAGGAAGAACTGGCATCGGTCCAGAATGGAAAGACAGCTGTGATGTTCACTGCGGCATATTTGTATGAACACCGGGAGGAAGCCGACCACCATGCCCTGAACCTGACGCTCCGCGCCCTGCTCTTCGGCAGCCGGAAGGAGGCGTTCTGATGGAGATTGCTCTTTTGAATGTAAAAGTGACTTTCCAGAAGAATTCCGTGGTTTCGGATGCCATCGGGAACCGGAAGAATGTTTGGGAGGATTATTACACCTGCCATGCCACAGTCAGCGGGGAGAGCGGACAGGAAAAGGCGGCCGCCGGATTGACGGTGGCGGAAGCCGACATTGCTTTTACCGTCCGTTTCTGCAAACGGGCGGCGGAGGTGACGGCGGACGGTTTCCGCATCCTGTTTCAAGGGGAAATCTACAACATCACGGCCGTGGACCATATGAACTATAAGAAGAAAACGCTGAAGTTCCGGTGTGAGAAAGCGAGGCGGTGACCATGGGACAGACGGTACAGATCGGGAAACTGGCGGACGCTGTTATGGAGATGCTGGAAGATTACGCGGACCTGGCCGCGGAGGATGTGAAGCAGGCGGTCCGGGATGCCGGGGAGACGGTAAGGAAGGAGATCCGCGCCAACGCTCCGAAAGATACCGGGGACTATGCCAAAAGCTGGGCGGTGAAAAAGACAAAAGAGACATCCAGCAGCCTGACGCTGACCGTCCATTCCAAAAACCGCTATCAGCTGGCCCATCTGCTGGAGTACGGCCACGCGAAGCGGAACGGAGGCCGGGTGGAGGGCAAAGCCCACATCGCCCCGGCGGAGGAAAAAGGCATCCGGCAGTTGGAGGAAGAGATCGAAAGGAGCCTGAGGGATGGATAAACTTCTGGAAATTTTGAAAAGCGCCTGTTTTCCCTATGCCTATGACCATTTCGCGGAAGGGGAAGCGCCGGATCCGCCCTTTGTCTGTTACCTGCTTCCGGGGAGCGATAACTTTTCTGCGGACGGGAAGGTCTATTACCGGATCAGCGAGGCGCGGGTGGAATTATATACGGATCAGAAGGATTTCGCCGCGGAGGGAAAGCTGGAAGACGCTTTGGACGCCTGCGGCATTTTTTATGAGAAATCGGAGACCTGGATCGACAGCGAGAAGCTGTATGAGGTCCTGTATGTGTTTGAAATGCCGATAGACGGGGAAGGCGCATACAGGACGGATAAGGAAATGGAGGGAGCAGGAAATGTCTGCAAAGAAGAATAAGGTAAAATTTAATATCTGCAACGTGCATTACGCGTTGATTACGGTGGATGAAGACGGGGAAGTCACTTTCGGGACGCCGGTGGCTATGCCGGGCGCGGTATCCCTGTCCTTGGAACCCAACGGCGAGCCGTCCAATTTTTACGCGGATGGGTACGCCTATTATACAATCTC